>CAXUMV010000006.1:0-10088 GCA_964252065.1 uncultured Lichenihabitans sp. | reverse complement strand
CGGTCGGACCACGGCCCCAGGGCGACCACGGCTTCGCGAGCCCGGAGCGGACCGTCGTCGGTCGCAACGCTCCAGCCCTGGCCGGAGGGCGCCAGCGTGAAGGCGTCGCCGCGCCGGATGGTCCCGCCGCGCGCGACAAAGAGTGCCGCATAACCTTGGATAAGCCCCCCGGGGTCGGACACCGATCCCGGGTCCCTGAAATGCAGGGCGCCCCGCAGGCCATCGCCGAGATGAGGCTCCAGCGCCGCGACGGCCGCGGGATCGAGGACGTCGATGCCGAGATCATAGGGACGGAGCCGTTCGGCATCCGCGATGCCCTTGGCGAAGCTGCGCTCGTTCCGGAACGCCTTGATCCAGCCAAGCCGGCTGAGGAGATGGCCGACCCCCGCCTCGTCCATCAGCCGTTCGTGCTCGATCAGCGAGCGCTCGATCAGCGGCTTCGCGCCGGTGAAGCTGCGGGCGAGCCCCGCGGGCGAGCCCTGACGGAAGTAGCGCACGAGCCAGGGCAGCACCGTGGCCAGGGCGCTCACATGGTAGTGGGCATCGGTCGACCGGTTCAGCGCGTAGCGCAGGAGGGTCAGCCATTCCCGCGGGAAGGCGTAGGGGAACAGCGACGAGCGCTCGATGATCCCCGCATTGCCGTAGCTGGTCTCGCCGGCCGCGTGGGCGTGCTTGTCGACCAGCACCACGCTGCGGCCGCAGGCCTGCAGGTGCAGCGCCGCGCAGACGCCCACCGCCCCCGCGCCCAGCACCACGACATCGGCGCTCGACCTCACGGACGACCATCCACGGTCCGGAAGCATTCGCCGGATCGCATGATCGGAGCCGGCAAGCCCGGGCCCGGCGACGGATGATCAGCCAAAATGGATCTTGCCGCGCGCCGGCTCCACCATCGGCAAGGCGATCGCGAGCATGACGAGGCCGCAGACGAGCGGGTACCACCAGCTATAGTAGGTGATGACGATCGGCCCGAACAAGCCGGCGCGGATCATCTCGAAAGAGCTCACCGTGGGCATCCACAGCGCGATCTTCTGCACCGGGTCCGGGAGCCAGTTGACCATGAACATGAACCCGCACAGCGGGAGCGTGAGGTACTGGAACGGCTGGATAAAATGTTCCGCCGGCTCCCAGTACTCGGTGAGGACCGCGAAAAGAGCCATCATACCGATCGAGATAACCGCCATGGTGAACCAGCCGTAAAGCATCAGCCCGAGGTCGTCGACCGGCACGATGAGATCGAAGGTGTAGAGCACCCAGTAGACGATCAGCCCCGCCAGCGTGCACCCGCCGAGCTCGATGCCGATGACGGCGTAGAAGCAGTCGAACAACGAGATGTCGCGGTGGTACAGCAGCCCCGCCGAGCGACGAAGCAGGCGGACGCCCGCGTTGCTGATGTGTCGCCATAGCGTCAGGGGAATATAGCCCGTCCAGATCAGGCCGATCAGCGAGATGCCATTCTCCTCCCCGTGCTGGATGACGGAGCGCACAACCAGCACGCCGGCACACAGGATCATGGGCTCGAGAATGATCCACAGGAACCCGATATTGTCGCGGCCGTACTTGGTCATCAGCTGACGGATCATGAGGCCGATCACAACCCGGCGCTGGATGCCGAGGCCGCGCCTTAGATCCCTGGGCCACTCCCCGCTTTCGGACGCATAGCCGGTCATCGCCGCTCCTGCCGCGCAGCCCGATTCCTGCTGCTAGTATGCTGTCAGCTTAGCCCATGCCAGGCGCCGGGTCGATGCCAGACGGGGCGGCCTGCGGCATCTTGCCAAGGAGGTGCCCGACAGGCCGGATGAGGGGATCCTCAAAACCGATGATACCAGGCCTCGTCAAGGCTCCCTGTCGTCTTCGCGAGCGCAGCGAAGCGATCCATGGTCGGGCCTGTTCACCGAAAATGGGTAGCCACGGCGCTAACGCGCCTCTCGACGACGGACCAGCGGAGGTTCAACGCAGTGAAGGAGCGAATGACTCTCCTCATCCGGCCTGTCGGCCACCTTCTTCCGCCTCGGCAGGAGAAGGGGATCATTGGCGACGGACTGGCACGACGCCGTCAGCGGCTGGGGGACGGGGCGGCCTTGGCCTTGGCGATCTGCCGCTCGAGCTGGTCGAGCGGGTGCTGCGCGTCGGTGTTGCCGGCCGCCACCGCGCGGCGATACCAGGCGAGCGCGGTCGTGTCGTCGGCCGCAACGCCCGTGCCGTTCTCATAGGCGACCCCGAGGTTCTTCATCGCCTGCGTGTTGCCGGCCTCGGCGGCGGTCACGAACCAGCGCACCGCGGCTGCCCGGTCCTGGCCGACCCCACGGCCGAACAGGTAGAGGTAGCCGAGATTGACCATGGCCCCGCTATCGCCGGCCGCCGCCGCCTTGCGGTACCACTCGACCGCGGCGCCAAGATCCTTCGGGGTGCCGCGACCCGCCTCGGTCATGATGCCGATGGCGAAGATCGCCCGCGTGCTGCCCGCGGCAGCGCTCTTGCGGTACCAGAGCAGGGCCGCATCGTCGTCCCGCTCGACCCCGCCGGCGGTCGCATAGGCCACCCCGAGGTTGAGCATCGCGGCCGCATTGCCGGCTTCGGCGCTGCGCCGGTACCAGCCGAGCGCCACGGCCTTGTCGCGCGGCACGCCCCGCCCTTCCGAAAAGCAGAGCCCGAGATTGTTCATCGCGCGGGTGTCTCCGATCTCCGCCCCCTTGCGGAACCACCAGACGGCGCGCTCCTCGTCCCGCTTGACGCCCTGCCCGGACAGGTAGGCGGCGCCGGTGTCGTTCATCGCGTCGATGTTGCCGTGCTCGGCCCTGGCAAGCAGCGCTTCGAAGCCGCCGTCCGCACGACCCGGCGCGGGCGTCGCGGCGAGCATCACGAGCGCGAGAACGGCAAAGGGCGTGAGGCGCATGAGCGATTCGGGTTCGGAGAGCCGGGCGGCCCTGGCTAGCGGCTCGCCCTTGCGCGAAGCCGGCGGCACCCGTCCATTGACGCATGGCGCGCCGGCCCTCATCAATACGCCATGCTCGCCGTGGCCGTCGCCCTGCCCGTCTATCGTCCCCCGGTTTTTCCGGTCGTGCGGACCGAGGGCGCCGCGGCGTGACGGAGGCCCTGCCGCCCGGCGCCCTCGTGCCAGGCCGCAGCTGCGGCTCCTGCAGCATGTGCTGCAAGCTGCCCGGCATCCCCGAGCTCGCGAAGGCCCCCATGGACTGGTGCCGGCACGTCGACCACGGGCGGGGCTGTTCCATCCATCCCGCGCGGCCGGGCGTGTGCCGCACCTTCTTCTGCCACTACCTGCGCAACCCGAACCTCGGCCCCGCCTGGAAGCCCGACCGGAGCGGCTTCATCCTCTACACCGAGGCCGGCGGCAAGCGGCTCGTCGTGGCCAGCGACAGCGCCAAGCCGGGCGCCTGGCGCAAGCCGCCCTACTACGCGCAATTCAAGCGGTGGGCCATCGAGGGCGCCCGGCGCAACCACCAGCTGCTCGTCTTCAACGGCAAGCGCGCCACCGCCGTGCTGCCGGACCGCGACGAGGATCTGGGCCTCATCGAAGTCGGCGACGTCGTGGCCTATCATGTCGAGACGGGCGGCATCCGCGTCGAGGTCCGCCGCCAGGCGCTCGCGTGATCCGATGCCGGCCGGCTATGGCGGGTGCATGGTCGTTTTCATATCAGGACATCGCTCATGCTCGGACCCGATGACGACCTGCTGGCCACGGCCGAAGCCTGGAAGCGCAGCGGACGGGGGGTCGCGGTCGCGACCGTGATGGAGACCTGGGGCTCGGCCCCGCGGCCGGTGGGCAGCCATCTCGTGGTCGACGACGCCGGCCACTTCCTCGGCTCGGTCTCGGGAGGGTGCGTCGAAGGCGAGGTGGTGAGCGAGGCGGTGGAGGTCATCGCCGCCGGCATCCCCAGGACCCTGGAGTTCGGCGTCGCCGACGAGACGGCGTGGCGGGCGGGCCTGTCGTGCGGCGGCCGCATCGCGGTCTTCGTCGAGCGGGTCGACTGATGCGGCTCGCTCTTCTGCAAAGGCTGAATGCCGAGCGCGCGGGCCGCCGGCCGGCCGTGCTCGTGACCGCGTTGCCGGGCGGCGAACAGCGGCTCGTGACCGAGGACGGGTTCGCGGCCGACCCGCTGGCGGAATCCCTGCAGGCGCGGCTCCGCGCCGGGCGGAGCGGCATCGTCGAGGCGGAGGGCCGGCGCTATTTCCTGACCGTGCAGGAGCCGCCCGTCCGGTTGCTGGCGATCGGCGCTGTGCACATCTCGCAGGCGCTCGCCCCCCTCGCCCGGCTGGCCGGGCTCGACATCGCGGTGATCGATCCCCGCACGGCCTTTGCGACGGCCGAGCGGTTCGGCGATACGAGGCTGCTGGCCGAATGGCCGCAGGACGCCTTCGAACGCATGCCGCTCGACCGCTTCACCGCCGTGGCGGCCCTGACCCACGACCCCAAGATCGACGACCCCGCCCTCGATGCGGCGCTGAAGGCCGGCTGCTTCTATGTCGGCGCGCTCGGCTCCCGCAAGACCCACGCGGCGCGGGTCGGCCGGCTGGCTGGCCTCGGGCACGGGCCGGACACCCTGGCCCTGATCAATGCCCCGATCGGCCTCGACATCGGGGCCGTCACGCCGGCCGAGATCGCCGTGTCGATCCTGGGCGAGATCATCGCAAGCCTGCGCCGGAAACCCTCGCGCGCCGTCGCGAGCGGCTTGACGTGAAGTTCGGACCGGTCCCGATCGGCGACAGCATCGGGGCCATCGCGGCCCATGGCATGCAGGCCCCGGGCGCAAGCCTCCGCAAGGGCGCGGTCGTGACGGCCGAGACCGCCCGCGCGCTGGCTGCGGCCGGCGTCGACGCCCTCGTGGTCATCAGGCTGGAGCCGGACGATGTCGGCGAGGACGAGGCCGCGCGCCGCCTGGCCGAGGCAGTCGGGGGCGCCAACCTGCGCGTCGACCGGCCCTTCACCGGCCGCGCGAACCTGTTCGCCACGGCGGCCGGCGTGCTGACCGTCGACGCCGGCATCGTCGATGCCATCAACGCCGTCGACGAAGCCATCACGCTCGCGACCCTGCCGCCGTTTCGCGCGGTCCAGCAGGGCGAGATGGTGGCGACGGTCAAGATCATCCCCTTCGCGGTCGCCGCCGTGGCCCTGGAGACGGCGATCGGACAGGCGAGGGTCCCCCCGCTCGCCGTCGCGTCCTACCGGGCCCGCAAGGTCGGCGTGATCTCGACCGTGCTGCCGGGGCTGAAGGAGAGCGTCATCGGCAAGACGCTGCGGGTGATGGAGGCGCGGCTCGCCCCCACGGGCGCGGCCATCGTGGCGGAGGCCCGCATCCCGCACGAGGCGGGGCGCCTCGCCGAAGCGCTGCGCCGGCAGGCCGCCGACTGCGACCTCGTGATCGTCTTCGGGGCCTCGGCCATCACCGACCGCCGCGACGTGATCCCGGCGGACCTGCTGGCGGCCGGCGGCTCGATCGAGCATTTCGGCATGCCGGTCGATCCGGGCAACCTGCTGCTGCTCGGCCGGCTCGCCGGCAAGCCGGTCCTGGGGGCGCCGGGCTGTGCCCGCAGCCCCAAGGAGAACGGGTTCGACTGGGTGCTGCAGCGCCTGCTGGCCGGGCTGCCGGTGACCGCCGCCGACCTGCGCCGCTACGGGGTCGGCGGGCTCTTGATGGAGATCGTCTCCCGTCCCCAGCCGCGCGCCGGCGGGGTGTCGACCGAGCCCGACGGGTGAGCGTGGCCGCGCTGGTGCTCGCGGCCGGACGCTCGGCCCGCTACCGCGCGGCCGGCGGACCGGCGGAGAGCAAGCTGGTCGACCTGTTCGCGCGCGAGCCGCTCGTCCGCCACCCGGCGCGGGCCGCGCTCGGGGCCGGGCTGGCCCCGGTGGTGGTCGTGACCGGCCACGCCGCCGGGGCGGTGCGGGCCGCGCTGGACGGCCTGCCGATCCGCTTCGTCCACAATGCCGATTTTTCAACCGGCCTCGCCTCCTCGCTGCGGGCCGGCCTTGCGACGCTCGGCGACGCCCCGGCGGCCCTGGTGCTGCTCGGCGATATGCCGCTCGTCACGCCCACGCTGATCGAGGCCCTCGTGGCGGGATGGGCGGGCGTCCCCGGGGCCGATGCGGCCGTGCCGGTGACGGGCGAGGGCGAACGCGGCAACCCGGTGCTGCTGGCCCGCTCGATCTTCGCCGCAGCGGCGCGCCTCACCGGCGACGAAGGAGCCCGCCGCCTGCTGCGCGACCCTGCCCTGAGAGTGGTCGAGGTGCCGGCGCCAGGCGCGGAGGCCCGGCTCGACATCGACGAGCCCGCGGGATTTGCGCAAGCAGGCAGAGAGCAGCATCCCGCGGCGACTTCTGGCCAGGCGATGCCCTTCTCCCGCTCGCGGGAGAAGGCGGCCGACAGGCCGGATGAGGGGACTCACGAGGCCTGAGGATCCCCTCATCCCCGCTGTCGCGGACCTTCTCCCGCGCTGCGGGAGAAGGGGCTAACAGGCATCGGCATCAGCCACCCTCCTCCTCGGCCGCCCGCTCACGCTGCTCGCGAAGCTGCGCCCAGAAGGTCATCCGCTTGCCGATCTCGCGCTCGAAGCCGCGCTCCGCCGGCCGGTAGAGCGCCTGGCGGCCGATGGCCGTCGGCCAGTAGTCCTGGCCCGAAAAGGCGTCGGGCTCGTCGTGGTCGTAGCGGTAGCCCGCCCCGAACCCCTCGGCCTTCATCATCCGGGTGGGGCTGTTGAGGATCACCTTGGGCGGCATCACGGAGCCGTGCTCCTTGGCGAGCCGCATGGCCTCCTTGAACGCCACGTAGCCGGCGTTCGACTTCGGCGCGGTCGCCACGTACAGCACGGCCTGGGCGATCGCGAGCTCCCCTTCGGGGGTGCCCAAGAAATCGAAGGCGTCCTTGGCCGCATTGGCGACCACCAGGGCCTGCGGGTCCGCCATGCCGATGTCCTCGACCGCCATGCGCACCACGCGCCGGGCGATGAACAGCCGGTCCTCGCCCCCATCGAGCATGCGGGCGAGGTAGTAGAGGGCGGCGTCGGGGTCCGAGCCGCGCACGGCCTTGTGCAGGGCGGAGATCAGGTTGTAGTGGCCGTCCTGGCCCTTGTCGTAGAGCGGGGCGCGGCGCTGGACCACGTCGAGCAGCGTCGCATCGTCGAAGGTCTCGCCCGGCCGCGCCGCGCGCCACAGCTCCTCGGCGAGGGTGAGCAGGGCCCGCCCGTCGCCGTCGGCGAGCCGCAGCAGGCTCGCCCGTCCGCCTGGGTCGACCGGCAGCAGGCGGCCCTCGATGGCTTCCGCCCGCCCCAGCAGCTGGTCGAGCGCAGTGGCATCGAGCGCGTGGAACACCAGCAGCCGGGCCCGCGAGAGCAGCGCCGCGTTGAGCTCGAAGGAGGGGTTCTCGGTGGTGGCGCCGACCAGGGTGACGGTGCCGTCCTCCATCACGGGCAGGAAGCTGTCCTGCTGGGCCCGGTTGAACCTGTGGATCTCGTCCACGAACAGCAGCGTGCCCTGCCCGATCCGCCGGCGGCCCCGCGCCTCCTCGAAGAGCTTCTTGAGCTCGGCGACGCCCGAGAAGATCGCCGAGACCTGCACGAAGGCGAGCTGCGTCTCCTGCGCCAGCAGACGGCCGACAGTGGTCTTGCCGGTCCCCGGCGGCCCCCAGAAAATGAGCGAGCCGATCGAGGCCCCGCCCAGCAGCCGCGTCAGCGCCCCATCCGGCCCGAGCAGGTGAGCCTGGCCCGCGACCTCGGCCAGCGTCTGGGGGCGGAGGCGGTCGGCCAGGGGCCGGGGCGCGGTCCTCTCGAGCCCGGCGGCGGCGAAGAGATCACTCATGGCCCACCCCCGCCCGGATCCTTTCGGTCGCGGCGCTAGCCGCCGATGTCGGTCTGGATCATGCGCCCGCCCCGCGCCAGCGTCAGCCGGAATGCGCCGCGGCCGCTGCCGGTGGCCTTCTCGAACTGTCGCGTCGAGGTGACGGTCTGGTTGTTGAGGCCGAGGATGACGTCGCCGCGCTCGAGGCCGATGTCGGCCGCGTTCGATCCCGCCTCCACCTCCGTGACCACGATGCCGTCCTTGACGCCCTCGAGCGACATGGCGTCCATCACGGCCGGCGACACGTTGACCACCGTCGCCCCGGCAAAGGGCGAGCCGTTGGCGATGGTGACGGTCTCCCGCGGCGGGATCTCGGGAGCCGCAGCCAGTTGCACCGCCATCGGCACCGCCTTGCCGTTCCGCATGACGGTGAGGGCCGCGGTCGATCCCAGCGGGTGGGTGGCGAAGCGGTAGCCGAGAGCCTCGGGGTCGTCCACGGGCGCCCCGTCGACCGCGGTGATCACGTCGCCGCTCCGCAGCCCCGCCTTCTCGGCCGGGCTGCGGTCCATCACGGCCGACACCAGCGCGCCGGCCGGGCGAACGAGCCCCATGGTGTCGGCGATGTCGCGCGACAGCGACTGGAGCGAGGCGCCGAGCCAGGGGCGCTGGACGTCCTGCCGGCCGCCCCGGGCCGCCTGGATCACCGTCTTGACGAGGTTGACCGGGATCGCAAAGCCGATGCCGACGCTGCCGCCCGACTGCGAGTAGATGGCCGAGTTGATGCCGATCAGCCGCCCGCGCATGTCGACGAGCGCGCCGCCCGAGTTGCCGGGATTGATCGCGGCATCGGTCTGGATGAAGTACTGATAGTCGCTGCCGCCGACCTGCGTGCGGGCGAGGCCCGAGACGATGCCCTGCGTCACCGTCTGCCCGACCCCGAACGGGTCGCCGATGGCCAGGACCAGATCGCCGACCTCGAGGGCGTCGGACTCGCCGAGCTCGACCACCGGATAGGGGCCGCCCCCCTTCAGCCGCAGCACCGCAAGGTCGGTGCGCCGGTCCCGCAGCACGATGTCCGCCTCGACCTCGCGGCCGTCCGACAGGGCGATCTTGACGTCCGTCATGGCGTCGATGACGTGGTGGTTGGTCACGACCAGCCCGGAGGGGTCGACGATGACGCCCGAGCCGAGCGAGCGGGCCGTCTGGCCACCGTGCCGCGGCAGGGCGTCGCCGAAGAACTGGCGAAACACGGGATCGTCGAACAGCGGGTTGCGCGGCTGCCGGTCGGTGCGCGAGGCGTAGACGTTGACGACGCCCGGCCGGGCCAGCTTGACCACCGGCGCGAAGGAGAGGACCGCCTCCTCCTTTGTGCGGAGGACCTGGCGCAGGTCGTCGGCCCCGGCGCGGAGGGGCGCCGCAAGCAGCAGCGCCCCTGCAACCATCCCGATGGCGGTCAGCTTCATCCCGGATGGCTCCTTGACAATCCCCGTGACCCCAAACGGCTTCGAGGAAGACCGGTCGCGAACGCCCTTGTCGTCTTTCGCGAGCGCGGCAGGATGGATCGCCACCGCGCCGACGCGCCTCGCGACGACGACCGAGGCTTCGTCCATCAACAACGAAAAAGGAGGGTTCGCGGACGAACCCTCCCCTCGGTCAAATTCTTGAGGCCACCGCCTAGGCGGCTTCGGCCTCGCCGCCGCCGAGCGGCTGGCCCTTGGCGGCCTCGTCGCGGTCCACGAACTCGATGACCGCCATGGCGGCGTTGTCGCCGAACCGGAAGCCGGCCTTCAGCACGCGGCAGTAGCCGCCGTTGCGGTCCTTGTAGCGGGGCGCCAGCGTATCGAAGAGCTTCCGGACCAGGGCCACGTCCTTGACCTGGGCGATGGCCTGGCGGCGCGCGTGCAGGTCGCCGCGCTTGCCGAGCGTCACGAGCTTCTCGACGACGGGACGCAGGTCCTTGGCCTTGGGCAGGGTCGTGACGATCTGCTCGTGGTGGATAAGCGCGCTGGCCATGTTGGAGAACATCGCCTTGCGATGTTCGGCCGTGCGGTTGAAGCGGCGCTTGGCTCTGCCGTGATACATGGCGGTCTCCTTGGCTTATACGGCCGCCGTGCCAAGGGACGGCCGTCTGTTATGGCCGCCTCCCTGCGGGAAGCGGGACGTTGCCCGGGGCTAATAGTGCTCTTCGAAGCGCTTGGCGAGCTCGTCGATGTTCTCCGGCGGCCAGCCACTGATCTCCATGCCGAGATGGAGGCCCATCTGCGCCAGCACTTCCTTGATCTCGTTCAGCGACTTGCGC
>CAXUMV010000005.1:9852-25500 GCA_964252065.1 uncultured Lichenihabitans sp. | reverse complement strand
GGCGCTCGGCGTGCCCGGCCCGGCGGTCGAGAGCTTCGGCAAGGCGGCGCTGGTGGGCGAGGACGGGGAGCTCGAACATGCCGCCGCGATCCTGCACCCCAAGCTCGGCGCGCCGGTCCGCGCGATCCTCGGCGGCGGCGCCGCGCTGATCCCCTCCTCCAAGAAGCGCGGCGGGGTGGGGGCGCCGTTCGACGTGCCGCTCGGCCACAAGGACGCGGCGCGCGTGCGCAGCCACTTCGACGGGATCGAGGTGAGGGTGCCCGATGCTCCCCGGGCGGGCGAGATCGCGGTCGCCCTCGCGCTCACGACCGGCGGGCGGCCTCATCCGCGCGTCGGCGGCCTCACGGTCGCCGAGATCGAGGGGAAGGACGGCCTGCGCTGAGGCCGCCGCCGCGGGCTCAGCGGTCCCCGCGTCAGGGGGACGGCTCGTCCGCATCGGCGAGGCGTCGCAGCAGATCGAGGAAGGTCGCCTGTTCGGTCGCCGACAACGGCCGCAGCACGCGGCGCGCCACCTCCATGCTGCCGTCGAGCCGCTCCAGGGCGTAGCGGATGCCCTCGTCGGTGAGGGCGATCATGGCCATGCGCTGGTCGGTCTGCGAGGACCGGCGCACGATCAGCCCGCGCTTGGTGAGGGCCCGCACCACGATGCTCACGGTCGAGGGATCCATGGCGGTCAGGCGGCCCAGGTGGTTCTGAGACAGCGACTCGTGCTTGAGGACCACCGCGAGGACGGCATGCTGGGTCGGCGTCAGCTCGTCGCCGGCCATCACGGCCTGGAAGCTCGCCGTCGCGCGCTGGTGGGCGCGACGCAGCAGATGGGCGGGATGATGATCGAGGCTGTAGCCCGTGCGCGCGTAGTAGGCGAGGATCTCGTCGCGGCTGAGCGAGGGCTTCTCCGCCGCGAGCCCAGGCCCCGGGCCCAGGGGTGCCGCCGGACGGACGGCGCCGGCCGGGCCGGGGAGCGCTGCCGCGGCGGTCTTGCGCGGCAGGACGCCGTCCTTCGGCGGCACGCCGCCGTGCTGCCGCCTAGGCCGCGACGTCACGGTTGACCAGGGCGCCGCCGTGGCGCAGCGCCTGGACGACCGCCTCCGTGTCGCTCACGATGCCGAAATGCGTCGCGATGTCGTAGAGCGTGCTGTCCTGCTCGCGCGGGCCGGTCGCGGCGCAGCAGTCGTGCGGCACCACGACCTCGTAGCCGTTGAAGAACGCATCGTGCACCGTGGAGCGGACGCAGATGTTGGTGACGACGCCGAACACCACGAGCTGGTCGACCTGCAGGTCCTTCAACGTCACGTCGAGGTCGGTCTGGAAGAAGGCCGAGTAGCGCCGCTTGACGACGTGGATCTCGTCCTCCCGCGCGCCGAGATCGTCGATGATGGCGGTCGCCCACGTCTTCTCGACGCAGTGGGGCGTGCGTTTCGCCCATTCGCGGTCGCGGCGCACGTTCGGGCGATGGGCGTCGTGCACCCAGATGACGGGCACCTGCCTGTCGCGGGCCGCCGCGATGACGGCGCGTTGCGGGGGCACCAGGGTCTCGTAGCCGGGCAGCACCATGCGGCCGCCCGGCTTGCAGAACTCGTTGATCATGTCGACCACGACCACCGCCGTGCGGCTGCAATCGAGCACGACGCGCTCGTCGTGACGATGGGCCGAAAAAACATCCACGGTCATGGCGATGGACCTGCAGGCCGAGGCCGGAGCGGTCGTCTCCGTCGAACATCCATTGATGCTCAGACAAATCGCAGGCCGGGCGAAAGTCAACCCGCCTGAGGAGGCTGCGCCCTCGATGAGCAGAGCGCCTATGAAACGGACGGGCTTGCATCCGTGCCCAGCAAGGCGTCGCCCATCGCCGACGACGTGCTTGACAACGCCCGTCAACCTGTTTCGGTCGTATGACCATCAACGAGGGTCCTTCGATGCCGGCACGGCGGGAGGCGGCGGGCGAAGGGCCTTCCGAGCACGGGCGGCCTGGGACGCCCCTCGCCATGGCGACGGGGCGGGCCGCGTGAAGGTCGCGGTCACCGGATCGAGCGGGCTGCTGGGCCGCCATGTGGCGGCCGCGCTTGCGGCCGGCGGGCACGACGTCCTCGGCATCGACGCCGTGCCTCCCGCGGCCGGCATCGCCCTGCCCCACGCGATCGCCGACGTCACCGACCTTGGCGCCCTGGTCCAGCTCACGCGTGGGATCGAGGCGCTGGTCCATGTCGCCGCCATTCCCCGGCCGACGGGACGCGACGCCGCGACGGTGTTCCGCACCAACATGATGGCGACCTACAACGCCGTGGAGGCGGCCGCCCTCGCCGGGGCACGCCGGTTCGTCTACGCCTCCTCGTTCAGCGTGCTGGGCTACCCGTTCTTCGAGCGGCCCGTGGTGCCGGCCGTCCTGCCCGTGGACGAGACCCAGCCGATCGGGGCCCAGGACGCTTATGCGGTCTCCAAGTGGCTGGGCGAGGAGATCGTCGAGGCCGCCGTCCGGCGCGGGGCGCTGCCTGAGGCCGTCAGCCTGCGGATGCCCTGGATCCAGACCCCCGACAGCTTCTTCCGCGAGGTCGGCCGCCGCCGCCGGACCGCCGAGGCCGGCCGCGATCTCTGGGCCTACATCGACGCCCGGGACGCCGCCGCGGCCTTTGCGGCGGCAGTCGACCGGGCCCCCTCCGGCCACCATCGCGTGTTCCTCAGCGCCGCGGACACCTTCATGGACGAGCCGACCGAGCCCCTCGCGCGGCGGGTTTTCCCGGACGTGCGGTTCGCACGGCCGATGCCGGGCTGCGCCGCCGTCATCGACACGGGCGCGGCGCAACGCCTGCTGGGGTGGGTGCCGCGTCGGTCCTGGCGCGACTACCCCGTGCCGCCGGAGGAGACGTGATGCGCTTCGCCGACAAAACCGTGCTGGTGACCGGCGGCGCGGGGGCGATCGGCGCCGCGGCGGTACGGCGCTTCCATGCGGAGGGCGCGCGTGTCGCGATCGTGGACCGGGCCGCCGAGCGGGCCGCCGCGCTCGCGGCGGAGCTCGGGCCGGCCGCCCATGCGATCGCGGCCGACGTCACCGAGGAGGCGGCGGCCGAGGCCGCGGTGCGGGAGGCGGCCGGCCGCTTCGGCACGCTCGACGTCATCTTCAACAATGCAGGCATCGCGGGGGTGGTCGCCCCCGTGCACGAGCTCGCGGTCGACGACTGGGACGCCATCGTGCGGACCAACCTGCGCAGCGTGTTCCTCGTGCTGCGCGCCGCCCTGCGTTGCATGATCGCCGCCAGGACCCCCGGGGCCGTCGTCAACATGGGGTCGTCCATGGCGGGATGGGACGTGCTTGCGGGCGGCGCCGGCTATGCCGCGACCAAGCACGGCATCGTCGGCCTGACCCGCATCGCGGCGCTGGACGCGGCGCCCTACGGCATCCGGGTCAACGCCATCTGCCCCGGCGTCGTCGAGACGCACCTGGGCGTGCCCTCCGGCGACGAGGCGGCCTACCAGCAGGGCATCCGGCGCTTCGCGAACCGGATCCCGCTGCGCCGCATCGGCCAGCCGGAGGACGTGGCCGCGGCCGTCGCGTTCCTGGCCTCGGACGATGCCCGGCACGTCACCGGCGCCGCTTGGCTGATCGACGGCGGACAGACCCTGCAAAGCTGGGCCAACGCCCCGGACGCCGACGCCTACCCGAGCGTCATGGACTAACGTGAGGTCTCGCCTGACGGTGACGCTCGCGCAGGTTCCGTCATCGCGAGGCGCGTGAGCGCCGTGGCGATCCATGCCTCGGCGGCGGGAGCCCGGCCATGGATCGCTTCGCTGCGCTCGCGATGACGACATGGGAGGTCGACACTCGTTTTCTCGATGCACCTCTGTAGTGGAGCCCGCGCGCTCACCCCGCCTCGATGCGGTAGACGGCGCCGCTGCCGACCTCGCGGTAGAAGTCGACCCGCGCGCCGTCCCAGTGATAGTCGAGGTGTCGGCCCTGGGTCGGGTTGGACGCGAGGTCGGGGTAGAACAGCGCGACGCATTCGCCGCCGGGCTGGCGGCAGCTGGGATAGGCGATGCCTTCCGCGCCTCCTGCGCGCAGGTCGGCCGCCAGGGCCTGGCTCGCCGCGTGGCTGTCGGGCCGCAGCGCTTCGGCGAACAGCGCCGTGTCGCCGCGCAGGTCGTGCGCCTGCAGGGCCACGTCCAGCACGATCTCGCGGAACTGCGAGGTCCAGCCGGCGGCCTCGGCCGTGCGCGCCATGAAGCGTTCGTGGTGGTGGATCGTCTCGGCGAGCGCCGTCGGGAAATGATCGGCGGCGTACAGCACGCCATAGGCCCCGCCGGTGAAGCGGCTCGGCCGGTCGGGACTGACATGGGTGAACGGCGCCATCAGATAGCTTGCGCCGGGTCCGCCGACCCGGCGCGCGGCGGGAACGAGATCGAGGGTGCCGATCGTCTCCATCACGCGCGGATTAGTCTTCTGCTCGGCGGACATCAGCAGCGGCCAGTCGGCCGGGTTGGCGATGTCCTCGAAAAGGTCGATCGGCGGGAACAGGCTTCGGATGATCCGGCGCGCCCCGGCCCAGGCGAGCCGACCGACCGGGACCGCGCCGCGGTCGATCACCAGCCGCCGCGCTCGGCGTCGAGAAGCCGCCGCACGCGCATGAGATCGGTGAGTTCGCCGCCGAGCATCACGTCGAGCGCCGACCGGCCGCCGAACGTCTCGTTCGCGGCCCCGATCCAGCGATAGCCACGCTCCGCCTCGCGGAAGATGATCCGGAGGGCCTTGTGGATGCCCATCAGGTTGGAGAGGCGCGCCCGCGTATCGCGGTTCATGCGGCCCTGCTCGCCCTTCTTCCACCGGGCATAGGTCCGGTTCGGCAGATCGAGCAGGGTCGCGGCCTGCTCGTCCGTGAGGTCCCAGCGTCTGAAGAGCTGCACGGCCGCCCGGAACAGGGCCGCCGCCTCGTCGAGGCTGATCGGCTCGGGGACGAACGTCCGAGGCCGGGTGTCCACGAGCGTCGCGCTCGCCATGGTCGCGTTCCTATCCATGGCATGACTATAATATAATTATGCCATTTGGCAATCCGGACCGCGAAGCTGTGTCAGCCTCGGCACGAGCTAAACCGCATGGTGGCTGCTCCGCGTTTCGGGACGCAGCTTCGGACGCGGGCGCCCCGCGAGCTCGATGGCCGAGCGCCGCCCCATGCCCGCCATGCAGAGCAGGCGCACCACGATCTCGTCCGAGGCATCGGCGGACAGCTGCCCGGTGATGATCGCGAGGCTGGCGCCGATCAGCGCATGGGTCGACAGACGCCACACGAGCGCGGCGTCCGAGACCTCGAGGCGGCCCGCCGCCGCGGCCAGCTCGAGGTCGCGGATCGCGAAGGGTCCCATCTTGCGGAACATCGCATCCGCGATCACCTCGGAGCGGTGCAGGATCGGCGCCCAGCGCGCATCGGTCGTCGCGGTCTCGAGAACGGTCCGGACCCCGTAGGCATAGACTTCCGCGGGATCGTCGAAGCGATCGGTCACATCCTCGATGCGGATCGCAAGATCGCGCATCAGGCCCTCCAGCACCGCGACCGCCAGATCCTCCTTGGACTTGAAGTAGTTGTACACCGTCCCGGCGCCGACGTCGGCGCGCTCGGCGATGTCCAGCATCGTGGTCGCCGCGACACCCTTCTCGGTCATGATGTCGTGCGCGGCCCGGATCAGCGCGCTGCGGTTCCGGCGCTGGCGGCGCGCAACGCGGCCTTCTGTCGGCTCAGGATCCTCTCGCACCCGACATCCCCTTCCCAGGCCCCCGCGTTCTAGTCAGCTTCGCACCGGGACTCAACGCGTCCCGGGCGTCAACGAACTTGACGAGCATTCAGGTTTGAGAAAAGCTCAGTCTGTCGCGGCGGAACGCTGCGGGACAGGACAGCAGCACGACGATGCCGCGAGGCACGGACGGCGCTGCACCCGGGGAGGACCAGATCCGATGCATGGACAGGCGGACGCGTTCGAAGCGGATGTCGCGATAATCGGGGCGGGACCGGTGGGCACGCTGCTGGCCATCCTGCTGGGGCAGCGCGGCCGGACCGTCACGCTCGTCGAGCGCTGGAGCACGCACTACGCCCTGCCCCGCGCCGTCACCTACGACCACGAGATCGCGCGCATCCTGGCGACGCTCGGCATCGACTCCGAGGACGACCCCGCGATCAGCTATCACGACGAGCTCTACTATTGGAAGAACGCGGAGCGGCAGAACCTGCAGGTCGTCGATTGGCAGAGCCAGTCCGCCTCGGGCTGGCGCGTGCGGTACTGGTTCAACCAGCCGATGCTGGAGCGGCGTCTGCTCGACATCGCCGGCGCCATGCCCACCATCACGCTCCTGCGCGGCTGGCAGGGCGCGGGACTGGCCCAGGACGCGGACGGCGTCACCCTGTCCCTGCAACGGACGCCCGACGAAGCCGGGCAGGACGGCGAGCGCCGGGCGATGCGCACGAGATTCCTCGTGGGGACCGATGGCGCGAACAGCGTGGTGCGCGAGGCGCTGGGGATCGAGAACGAGGACCGGGGCTACTTCTTCGACTGGCTCATCCTCGACATGCTGCCGCAATTCGATTACGTCGCCTCCCGCCCGGACGAGCCGGCGCAGTGGCAGCTCTGCGACCCGCGGCGGCCCACGACGATCGTTCCCGCCGGCCCCGGGCCGGTTCCCGGCGGCCCGGCCCGCCGGCGCTGGGAATTCATGATGCTGCCGGGCGAGGCCGCCCACGAGCTGCAGACCCCGGCCCGCGCGTGGGAGCTGCTGGAGCCCTGGGGGCTGAGGCCGGACAACGCCGTGCTCGAGCGCAGTACGGTCTATCGCTTCCAGGCGCGCTGGGCGAAGCAGTGGAACAAGGGCCGGTGCCTGATCGGCGGCGATGCCGCCCATCTCATGCCGCCCTTCGCCGGCGAGGGCATGTGCGCGGGCGTCCGGGACGCGGTCGCGATGGCATGGCGGCTCAACGGCATCCTCGAGGGCCGGTTCGGCCTCGAGGTGCTGGACAGCTACACGACCGAGCGCATCGAGCACGCCAAGCACTACATCGGCTTCAGCCAGGAGCTGGGCCAGATCATCTGCATCGCGGACGAGGCGGTGGCCAAGGACCGCGACGCCCGCATGATCGCCGACCTCGCCGCACGGGCCGGCCGGCCGGTGCCCACCGACATCTGCCAGCTCGGCCCCGGCGTCTGGTGCGATGAGAGCGCGCATGCGGGCGAGCTCTCGGTGCAGGGCATCGTCGAGGCGGACGGGCGGCGCGGCCGGTTCGATCAGGTGGTGGGCCAGGGCTGGGTGCTGATCGGCTACGAGACGGACCCGCTGGCCGCCCTGACCGAGGACCAGCGTCGCGAGTTCGCCGCGCTCGATGGCCTCCCGGTCCGCATCGGCAGGCCGGGCAGCACGGCGGAGGTCGTGGACGTCGAGGGCATCTTCGGCGCCTGGCTGGAGCGCATCGAGGCGACCTACGTCCTGATCCGGCCCGACTTCTACGTCGCCGTCACGGCGAACCGGCCGGAGACGCTGCAGGTGCGGGTCGCGAAAGTGATGGCAGCGCTGCACCTGCCCCGGCCCGTCGGCTTGGCGGCCTGATACGGCGCTCGTCCAATATAGCAACACGCTATATTAACGGCGCCGCAAATGATCTAACTTGGCCGTGGACCATCGTAGGATGGCCCCAAAGAGCCAACGACAATGACAAACGGAGGAACCCCATGATCACGCGCCGCGAGTTGATGAAGTCCGGCGTCGCCGTGGCCGCCGCCGCGGGGCCGGGGCTGGCCCGGCCGGCCTATGCCCGGACGCCCAAGCTGAAGATCGGCTATGTCAGTCCGCAGACCGGGCCCCTGTCGGCCTTCTCGGCGGCCGACGCCTTCATGGTCGGCAAGTTCCTGGCCTCGGCGCCGGCACTGGGTCTCGATGTCGAGGTCGTCGTCAAGGACAGCCAGTCCAATCCGAACCGGGCCGCCGAGGTGGCCAAGGAGCTGGTGAGCCGCGACGAGGTCCGGCTGCTTCTGGTCTCCTCGACCCCCGAGACGACCAACCCGGTCTGCACCATCGGCGAACAGGAAGAAGTCCCCGTGATTTCGACGGTGGCGCCCTGGCAGCCCTGGTTCATCGGCCAGCAGGGCAACCCGGCCGATCCCGCAAGCTGGCAGAGCTTCGAGTACGTCTACCACTTCTTCTGGGGCCTCGAAGACAACGTCGCCGTGTTCATGAACATGTGGAACTCGGTCGCGACCAACAAGAAGGTGGGCGCGCTCTGGCCGAACGATGGGGACGGCAATGCCTGGGCATCCAACGTCGGGATGCCGCCCGCACTCAAGAAGGCCGGGTACGAGCTGACCGACCCGGGTCGCTACCAGAACCTCACGGACGACTTCAGCGCCCAGATCAGCGCCTTCACCAAGGCGGGATGCGACATCATGACGGGCATCCCCATCCCGCCCGACTTCACCACCTTCTGGACGCAGGCCAAGCAGCAGGGCTTCAATCCGAAGCTCGTCTCCGTCGCCAAGGCGCTGCTGTTTCCCGAGAGCGTCGCGGCACTCGGCAAGCTCGGCCACAACATGACGGCGGAGGTCTGGTGGTCGCCGAACCATCCGTTCAAGTCCTCGCTCACCGGGGAGAGCGCGGCCGACATGGCCAAGGGGTTCGAGCAGGCGGCCAAGCGCCAGTGGACCATGCCGATCGGCTTCGTTCACGCCCTCTTCGAGGTGGCGGCCGATTCCATCAAGCGGACCGCCGACCCCACCGACGGCACGGCGCTCGCCAAATCCATCGCGGCGACCAACCTCGACACCGTGGTCGGCAAGATCCAGTGGGGCCGCGACAACGTGCCGGAGTTCGCCCGCAAGAACGTCTCCAAGACCCCCCTGGTCGGCGGACAGTGGCGGATGAAGGCGGACGGCAGCTTCGACCTCCTCGTCGTCGAGAACGCCGGCGCGCCCGAGATCCCGTTGAGCGGCAAGCTCGAAACCCTGTCCTGACGCGCAAGCGCCCCGGCGCGCGCCGGGCCCGACCAGAGGCAGCCCTTGGCCATTCTCTCGCTCAAAGCCGTGTCGAAGTCGTTCGGCGCCCTCAAGGTCGCCGATGCCGTGAGCTTCGACCTGCAGGCCGGGGAGGCCCTGGGGATCATCGGGCCGAACGGCGCCGGCAAGTCGACCTTGTTCAACCTGATCGCCGGCACTATGCGCCTCGACCAGGGGCAGGTGCTGCTGGACGGGCGCGATGTGACGAACGAGAGCCCGATGAAGCGCTGCGTCTCGGGGATCGGCCGCTCGTTCCAGATCCCGCAGCCCTTCGGACAGCTGACCGTCTACGAGAACCTGCTGGTCGCGGCACGCTTCGGCGGCCGGCTCCCCGCCAGCCGGGCGCCGCGGCTCTGCATGGAGATCCTCGACCGCACCGGGCTGGCCCCGGTCGCCGACCGGCCCTCGGGCGGCCTGCCGCTCCTACAGCGCAAGCGGCTGGAGCTGGCCCGCGCCATGGCGGCCCGGCCGCGCGTGATCCTCCTCGACGAGATCGCCGGCGGGCTGACGGACGCCGAGTGCGTCGAGCTCGTCGCCACGATCAGGGCCATCCACGCCGAAGGCACCGCGATCGTCTGGATCGAGCACGTGCTGCATGCGCTGAACTCGGTCATCGAGCGGCTCATGGTGCTGAACTTCGGCAAGGTGCTGATGATCGGCCGGCCGGAGGCCGTGATGGCCTCGAGCGAGGTGCGGGACATCTATCTCGGGATCGAGGCATGAGCGGGCTTCTCGAGGTCCGCGGCCTGACGGCCCATTACGGGGACTTCCAGGCCCTGTTCGGCGTCGACCTCCACCTCGACCGGGGGGAGGCGGTGGCGATCATCGGCGCGAACGGGGCGGGCAAGACCACGCTGATGCGCGCCATCACCGGCGTCGTCCGGGCGAGCGCCGGCCGGGTGGCGCTGGACGGCCAGGACATCTCCGGCCTGCCCGCGCCCGCGATCCTGGTCCGCGGCATCGCCATGGTGCCGGAGGGGCGGCGCCTGTTCCCCTCGCTCTCGGTCGAGGAGAACCTGCAGATCGGCGCC
Organism: uncultured Lichenihabitans sp.; assembly: GCA_964252065.1. Classification (GTDB taxonomy): domain Bacteria; phylum Pseudomonadota; class Alphaproteobacteria; order Rhizobiales; family Beijerinckiaceae; genus Lichenihabitans. Next base: position 15,457 of record CAXUMV010000005.1, on the reverse strand, counting down.
CATGCCCGCACGGGCAGCGGCACCTGGACCCTCGCGCGCGTCTACGAGCTCTTCCCCATCCTGCGCGAGAGGCGCGCGAGCCCCGGCACGGCGCTCTCGGGCGGCCAGCAGCAGATGGTGGCCATCGGGCGGGCGCTCATGTCCAACCCGCAGGTCCTGCTGTGCGACGAGCTGAGCCTCGGCCTCGCCCCCGTGGTCATCAAGGAGGTCTACGCCTCGTTCCCGCGCATCCGCGGCAGCGGCACCTCCATCATCCTGGTCGAGCAGGACATCGGGCAGGCGCTGAAGATCGCCGACCGGGTCTACTGCATGATGGAAGGCCGCACGACCCTGTCGGGCCGCCCCGCCGACCTGTCGCGCGCGGCGATCCACGAGGCCTATTTCGGGGCGAGCCACGCATGATGGGGCTCGACATCCTCACGCAGGGCATGCTGCTCGGCGGCCTCTACGCGCTGTTCGCGGCGGGGCTGAGCCTCGTCTTCGGCATCATGCGGCTGGTGAACCTCGCGCACGGCGACCTGATCGTGCTGGCCGCCTATCTCATCCTGACGATCGCCGCGCTGCTCGGGCTGCACCCTTTCCTCGCGGTGCTCGTCGCCGCCCCCGTGATGTTCGCGGTGGGCTGGCTGCTGCAGACCTTCGTCCTCAACCGGGTCCTCGGGCCAGACATCCTGCCCCCGCTGCTGGTGACGTTCGGCCTCTCGGTCGTGACGCAGAACGCGCTGCTCGCGGGCTTCACGGCCAACAGCCGGAAGCTCGCGGCCGGCCCCATCGAGTCCGAGGCGCTGCACCTCGGGCCGGTGACGCTCGGCGTCATGCCGGTGCTGACGCTGGCCTCCGCCGTGGCGGTGATCTTCGCGCTCAACCAGCTCTTCTACCGCACGGCGCTGGGCCGCGCCTTCCGGGCCACCTCGGACGATGCGGTCACGGCCCAGCTCATGGGCATAAGGCCCGAGCGGATCTTCGCGATGGCGACCGGCCTGGCGATGGTCGTCGCGACGATCGCGGCCCTCTACCTCGGCACGCGATCGAACTTCGACCCCTCGATCGGCCCCGCGCGCCTGCTCTACGCCTTCGAGGCCGTGATCATCGGCGGGCTGGGCAGCCTCTGGGGGACGCTGGCGGGCGGGGTCGTGATCGGCCTCGCCCAGGCGCTCGGCGCGGCGGTCAATCCCGAGTGGCAGATCCTGTCGGGACACGTCGCCTTCGTCGCCGTGCTCCTGCTGCGGCCGCGCGGGCTGTTCCCGCGCGCGGCCGATTGAGGGCCGCGATGACCGCCTCCCGCGCCGCCGGCCTGATCGTCGCCCTCGCGGCCCTGGCCCTGCTCTACGGGCTGCCGGCGATCGCGCCGCGCGCCGTGGTCCAGGATCTCTTCGGGATGCTGACGCTGCTGGTCCTGGCCATGAACTGGAACATGCTCGCGGGCTTCGCCGGGCTGGTCTCGGTCGGCCAGCAGGCCTTCGTGGGGATCGGCGCCTATGCGACCTTCGCGGCCATCATCCTGCTCAAGCTCGACCCGGTCCTGAGCGTGCTGGTCGGCAGCCTTGCGGCCGCCCTCTTCGCCGTGCCGATGGCCTTCTTCGCCTTCCGCCTGAACGGCGCCTATTTCGCCATCGGCACCTGGGTCGTGGCCGACATCGCCAGGCTGTCCATCAGCCAGTGGAAGGCGCTCGGCGGGGGCACGGGCACCTCGCTGCCGAAGGGCACGACACGAGACATGCTGGGCGTCGATGCGGTCCGGCACGCCCTGGGCGTCTCGGGGGCGGCGGCCACCGACGCGCTTACCTACTGGATGATGCTCTCGCTTGCCGTCGTGATGCTGGGCGCGAGCTACGCCTTCCTGCGCTCACGCCTCGGCCTCGGACTGCAGGCCGTCCGCGACAACGAGACCGCCGCCCGCTCGGTCGGGGTGGAACCCCTGCGCCTCAAGGCGACCGTCTTCCTCCTCACCGCATTCGGCACCGGACTGTGCGGGTCGCTGGCCTTCATCCAGATCACCCGCGTCACGCCCGATGCCGCCTTCTCGGTGATCGACTGGACCGCCTTCGTGATCTTCATCACGGTCATCGGCGGCGTCGGCACGCTGCTCGGCCCCATCGTCGGCGTCCTCGTCTTCTACGCGCTGCAGAGGCTGCTGGCCGATTACGGCACGGTCTACCTGATCGTGCTGGGGCTGATCGGCATCGTGGTCATGCTGTTTGCCCGCCGCGGGCTCTGGGGGACCTTCACGGCCCGGACCGGCCTCGACATCCTGCCGCTGCGCCACCGGCCGCCACAAGCCGGGACCGAGCCCCTGATCGTCCCCGCCCGCAAGGTCGTCGTGTGACCGGCGGCAAAGAAAGGACCACCGCCCGTGTTCCCGTTCTTCAGTGAAGAGGCTTCCGTCGAGGCGGTGAACGCCCGCATGGGGCGCGATGTCGACCCGCGTCTCTCCGCCGTCGTCGGCGCGCTGGTGAAGCACCTGCATGCCTTCATCAAGGATGTGCAGCTGACCCAGGCCGAATGGGACCAGGCCATCGCGTTCCTGACGAGGACCGGCCAGATCTGTTCGGGCGAGAGGCAGGAGTTTATCCTGCTCTCCGACGTCCTCGGCGTCTCGATGCTGGTGGATGCGATCAACAACCGCCGCCCGCCCGGTGCGACCGAGAACACGGTGCTGGGCCCGTTCCACGTCGAGGGCGCGCCCGTTCGCGCCATGGGCGAGGACATCTCGCTCGACCGCAAGGGCGAGAGCTGCATGTTCGAGGGCAAGGTGATCGACCTGCACGGCGCTCCCATCGCGGGCGCCTGCGTGGACGTCTGGTCGGACAACGCCGAGGGTTACTACGACGTGCAGCAGCCCGACATGCAGCCCAAGTGGAACAACCGGGGCCGCTTCTTCACCGGCGACGACGGCGTCTACGGCTTCCGGGGCATCAAGCCGACATCCTACCCGATCCCGGACGACGGACCCGTGGGACAGCTGCTGGCACATCTGGGCCGCCACCCGTTCCGGCCCGCCCACATGCACTTCATCGTGAGCGCACGCGGCTTCCAGAGCGTGGTGACGCACACCTTCGTGGGGGACGATGCCTATATCGGCTCGGATGCCGTCTTCGGCGTCAAGGGGACGCTGGTCGCGCCCTTCGAGCGCCTGTCGGGGGCGTCGACGGTGTGGCGGTCGCCCTTCGACTTTATCATGACCCCGGCCTGAGGAGCCGCCATGCCGAACGTCAAGATCTTCGTGGACGAGGGGATCTATCCCGGCTGCCGCGACGCCCTCGGAGAGGCGCTCGGGCCGATGCGGCAGCTCCTGTGCCGCGAGCTGAAGGTCGAGGTCGCGGCCTGCCAGGTCGCCGTCATGCCGGTGCTCGGGATGGACGACCTGCCGCGCGTGAACGTGGAGATGCAGCTCCTGCCGCAGCCGGAGCGGACCCGGGAGCTCATCATGTCCGTCTGCACCGCGGTGCGGGCTCTGATCGGCGAGGCAACGGACCGGCACACGGCCGTCCGGGTCAGCTTCCTCGACCCCCAGACCTACGTGGCGCTGAAATGAGCCCCGATGGGACCGGACCCATGACCGACGTCTTCATCTGCGACTACATCCGCACGCCGATCGGCCGGTACGGCGGCAGCCTCTCCGCCGTACGGGCCGACGATCTCGGCGCGATCCCGCTGCGTGCGCTGATGGCGCGCCATCCCGGGGTCGATTGGGCCGCCGTCGACGACGTGGTCTTCGGCTGCGCCAACCAGGCCGGCGAGGACAACCGCAACGTCGCGCGCATGTCGCTGCTGCTGGCGGGCCTGCCGCTCGAGGTGCCCGGCACCACGATCAACCGCCTGTGCGGGTCGGGCATGGATGCCGTGCTCACGGCCGCCCGGACGATCCGCGCGGGGGAAGCGGACCTGATGATCGCCGGCGGGGTGGAAAGCATGAGCCGTGCCCCCTTCGTCATGCCCAAGGCCGACGGCGCCTTCAGCCGCCACGCCGCGCTGTTCGACACCACCATCGGCTGGCGCTTCGTCAATCCCGCGATGGAGGAGGCGCATGGCACCGACTCCATGCCTCAGACGGGCCAGAACGTCGCCGCCGACTACGGCATCGGCCGCGAGGCGCAGGATGCCATGGCGCTGGCCTCCCAGCAGAAAGCCGCGGCGGCGCAGCGGAGCGGGCGGCTGGCGCGCGAGATCGCCCCCGTGACCGTCCCCCAGAAGAAGGGCGAGGCGCTCGTCGTCGACCGCGACGAGCACCCGCGCGCGACCTCCCTGGAGGCCTTGGCCAAGCTCAAGCCCCTTTTCCCGAACGGGTCGGTGACCGCCGGCAACGCGTCGGGCGTGAACGACGGGGCGGCCGCGCTGGTCCTCGCCTCGGCCGAGGCGGCGGCCCGGCACGGCCTCGCGCCGATCGCGCGGGTGCTGGGCGGGGCGGCCGCGGGCGTGCCCCCGCGCGTGATGGGGATCGGCCCGGCGCCGGCCAGCCGGAAGCTGATGGCCCGGCTCGGCCTGAGCCCGGACGACTTCGACGTGATCGAGCTGAACGAGGCCTTCGCCTCCCAGGGCCTCGCCACCCTGCGCCAGCTCGGCATCGCGGACGACGATGCGCGCGTGAACCGCAACGGCGGGGCCATCGCCCTGGGGCATCCCCTTGGGATGTCGGGCGCGCGCATCACCGGCACGGCCGCGCTCGAATTGGCCGAGAGCCGGGGACGCCGGTCCCTCTCGACCATGTGCATCGGCGTCGGCCAGGGCATCGCGATCGCGCTGGAGCGCGTCTAGACGCCCTCGCGATGACGGACCGTCAGCTTGCGCCGGGGTTCTCGCCGTCACGAGCCGCTCCTTGGACACGGCGGCGCCGGACCTCGCCGGCCGAGGCCTCGGCGATGCGGCGGAAGAGGAGCGCGGCCTGTCGGCCGGGATGGGGCGCCCCGAACAGGCTCCGGCCGACGACCATGTCGGTCACGTCGGCCGACCGCAGGCGGTCGACATGGTGGGCGTCGAGGCCGCCGTCCACCGTCGTGAGCAGGTCAGCGGGGACCCCGAAAGGCTTCTCCAGCGCCTGCTTGTCGAAGTCGCCGCCGCCGGCCGGCGCGGTCAGGAGGAGGCAGCCGTCGATCGATCCCATGAGGGGGCGGAGCGCCTCGATCGCGGTCTCCGGGCGCAGGGCGGCATAGGCTTTGGCGCCATGCCGGCGAATGTCCCGCGCGACCGCCAGGGCGTCGACCTCCGTTTCGAGGTGGAAGGCGACGGACCGCACGCCGAGCCCTGCAAAGCGCGGCCCCCAGACGTCCGGCCGCTCGACCATCAGATGCACGTCGACCGGACGGGAGGCGCGCGCCACCAGGGCCGACACCATCGCGGTGCCGAAGCCGAAGGCCGGGGCGAACACGCCGTCCATCACGTCGACGTGCCAGGATCCGACATGAGGCTCGACCGCGGCGAGGGCGGCCTCCATGCGGAGCGGGTCGGCGGCGAGGACGCTGGCGGCGAGCTTCACGCGGCGTGCGACCAGGCGGCCTGCCGCAGCCAGCCGACGGAGGCCTGGGCGACATCCACCGCCGCCCCCTCGCAGGTGCCGTGGCGGAACACGAGGACGCGATCGGCGATCTCGAGCAGCTCCTCCTCCTCG
>CAXUMV010000005.1:7882-9842 GCA_964252065.1 uncultured Lichenihabitans sp. | reverse complement strand
CGTCGGCGGCCAGCGTGCGGATGATCGCGTAGATGTCGCTCTTGGCCCCGATATCGACGCCCTTGGTGGGCTCGTCGAGCAGCACCACCGCGGCGTCCTGCTCGATCACGCGGGCGAACAGCACCTTCTGCTGATTGCCGCCCGAGAGCGCCACGATGCTCTCCTCGATCCGTCCGCGCGTCCGGAGGCGCGAGAGGATGCCGCGCGAGGCCGCGGCGGCCCGGGCGCGATCGAGCAGGCCGCCGCGCCGATAGCGCGACAGCACCGGCAGCGAGACGTTCTCGACCGCCGACATGGCCGGGACGAAGCCGTCGCGCTTGCGCTCCTCGGTGAGGTAGGCGACGCCGCGGGCGACCGCGCCGCGCGGGTCGGTGGGCACGTAGTCCTCGCCTCCCAGCACGATGCGGCCCCCCGTCATCGGCTCGAGGCCGTAGAGGGCCCGGCAGAAGCGCGTCCGGCCGGCGCCGGCCAGCCCGTAGATGCCGAGGATCTCCCCGCGCCACGCCTTGAGGCTGATGCCGGCAAGCCGCGGGGTCTTCAGATCCGTCACCTCGAGCATCGGCGCGGCACCCGCCCCCGCGCGGGTGCCCGGAGCCGCGGCGTGCCGGCGCGCGCCGGCCGCCCCGTGGCCGGCATCGCCGACGATGGCAGCCACGATGGCGGCCTTGTCGAGGCCGGAGCGCTCCGCGTGGAACGCCACGCGTCCGCCCGAGAGCACGGTGACCTCGTCGCAGACGCCCAGAACCTCGTCGAGCTTGTGGGAGACCAGGACGACGCCGATCCCGTGGTCGACGGCGATGCGCCGCACGGCCGTCAGCAGCTCCTCGGCCTGGCGTCCGTCGAGGGCGGTGGTCGGCTCGTCGAGGAAGACGAAGCGAGCCTTCCGGTCGAGATTGGCGATGACCTCGACCATCTGCTTTTCCGGATGCGAGAGGTCGCGGACGCGAGCCGAAGGGTCGATCCGCAGCCTGTACTGCCCGAGGAGCGAGCGGGCATGGGCCGCCATCGCGGCCTCGCGCCGGAAGCCGAGGCGCCCGCTCTCGCGGCCGAGGAACAGGTTCTCGGTCACGGTGAGGTCGGGGATCAGGCGCAGTTCCTGGTAGACGCAGGCGATGCCCTGGTCGAGGGCATCGCGCGGGGAGGCCAGCACGACGGGCGTGCCGTCGATGCTCAGCGTCCCCGCCTCGAGAGGCTGCGCGCCCGCGAGGATCTTGAGCAGGGTCGACTTGCCGGCGCCGTTATGCCCCAGCAGCGCGTGGATCGTCCCCGCCCGCACGGCGAAGTCGACGCCGCGCAGCACCGCGACGCCGCCGAACGACTTCGTCACCCGCTCCGACCGGTAGACCGACCCCGCCGTCATCGTGATCCCCGCTGCGTGACCTCGGCCGCGCGCCGTCAGTAGGCCTTGTCGACAACCTCGGCGGCGTTGGCCTTGTTGACGAGCAGCGGCGGGCTTTCAACGACCGGCGGCAGCTTCTCGCCGGCGAGGTGCCGCTTGATGCTGTCGACCTCGATCTGCGCGAGCCTTGCCGGCTCCTGGATGGCGCCGGCGATCAGCACCGTCCCCTCCTCGATCTGCTTCACCCCGAGCTTGTCGACGAAGGCGTAGAGCTTGACCTTGCCTTCGAGGCCGAGCTGGGAGATGGCGGCCGACGCCCCGATCGCCGCCGGTTCCGTGTCCGAGAAGACGACCGTCATGGTGGGATTGCCCTGCAGCATCTCGGTCGTGACCTTGAGCGAGGTCGTTTCCTCGACCTTGCCGTTGACCAGGGCCACGACCTTGACCTTGGCGTTGGCCGCGACCGCCTCCTTGAAGCCGTCGTCGCGGGCATTGGCCGAGACGGAGGTGGGCTCGCCCACGATGCCCACGACGGCGCCCCCCGCGCCGAGATCCTTGACGAGCTGCTGGCCGATATAGGTGCCGCCCATGCGCTGGTCCGTCTCGACGGCCTGCACCACG
>CAXUMV010000005.1:1923-7872 GCA_964252065.1 uncultured Lichenihabitans sp. | reverse complement strand
CCGGCGGGATCGGGGAGCAGGTTGATCGTGAACACCGGGATCTTGGCGTCGTTCAGCTCCTTCACCGAGGCGACGCAGGGCCCGGAGGCCGTGCAGTTCAGGGCGACGGCGTCGACCTTCTGCTCGACGAAGCTCTGGATCTGCGAGAGCTGCTTGGCGGCGTCGTTGTCGGCGATCAGCACCTTGACCGTGAAGCCCTGGGCCGCGCCGCTCGTCTCAAAACTCTTCTTCATCGCCACGTAATAGGGATTGGTGAGGTTCGGCAGCGCGACCCCGATGGTCTGCTGGCCAGCGGCCCCCGCGGCCCCCGCGCCGCCGAGCAGCGCCATCGTCACAATCGTGGATCTCAACATCGTCGTCGGCATGGTCCCCTCCACTGGTTTGTTGATGGTCAGGCGCTCGGGTTCGAGAACCTGTCGAGGCCCGGGGCGATCACCGTCCCGGGCCGATCCCGGGCTAGGTGATGCCCGGGGATTTGGCGGGGCGGCGGAGCAGCGCCCGCCAGGGCAGCGACAGCCGCTGCGACGAGCGCAGGGTGTCGAACGTCACGCCGGCCAGGATGATCACGCCGATGACCAGAGGCTGCCAGTAGGCATCCACGTTCGTCACGTTCATGAGATCCGAGATGGTGGCGATCAGCGTCGCGCCGATCATCGCCCCGGCCACGGAGCCCTTGCCGCCGAAGAGGCTGACGCCGCCGACCACCGCGCCCGCGATGGAGAAGAACAGTTCGTCGCCGCGCCCGGCCGTCGGGTAGCCGTTCATCAGTCGCGAGCCGTAGATGAGGCCGCCGCAGGCGCCGCAGAGCCCCGACACCGCATAGACCAGCACGGTGACGCGGGAGATGCCGATCCCGGCAAGCCGCGCCGCCTCGGCGTTGCCGCCCACGGCATAGATGTGGGTCCCGGTGACGGTCCGGCGCAGGAACACCGCGGCGATCGCGACCGCAAACCCGAGCGCGATGACCGGGAACGGAACCCCGAGCACCCGCGACTGCCCGATCAGCTTGTAGCCGAGGGAGGTCACCCGGATCGACTCGGCCCCGGTGATGATCTGCGGGATCGAAGCCGCCACCCCCATCATCGCGAAGGTGACGATGAAGGGCGGCACCTTGGTGCGGTCGATGATGACGCCGTTGAGCCCGCCCATGGCGGCGCCGACCACGAGGGTCAGCAGGGCCGCGAGCGGCCAGGGCACGCCGAGGCTCTCCATCAGCAGCGCCGCCACGACGCAGGTCAGGGCCACGATCGAGCCGCAGGAGAGATCGATGCCGCCCGTCAGCAGCACGAAGGTCTGGCCGAGGCACAGGAAGCCGATCACGGCGCCGTTCAGCAGCAGGACCAGAATGTTGGAGAAAGTGAGGAAGTTCGGCGTCGCGATCGAGCCGGCGACGACGACGGCGAGCAGGACCAGCCCGATGCCGGCCTCGGCCGGCAGGCGGAAGGGCCGTCGCTCCGCCTCGGCCGGGGTCACGCTGGTCGTGTCCTTCATGCGCGTCGACCCCTCATCGGACGATCGCCGCCGCATAGGCGGCCCGGACCTCGGCAGCGCGCGCATGTTGGACGGGATCGGGCTCGGCGACCGGGACAAGGGGCATGGCCCAGGCCGCGGCGATCGCGGCCGACGGCCGTCCCGTCAGGGCCGCGGCGGCCTGGACCGCCGCGCCGCCCGCGGCCGTCTCGACGAGGGGCGAGGTCCAGACCGTGCGTCCAGTCAGGTCGGCCAGAACCTGCCGGTAGCCGGCCGAGCGCACCGCCCCGCCCGTGAGGATCAGCCGCCCGTCCGACCGCACGCCTTCCGCCCCGAGGCGATCGCCGCCGTCGAGCAGGCCGCAGAGCACCCCTTCGAGCGCGGCGCGCGCCAGCAGGGCCGGGGTGGCGGTCGTCCGCAGACCGTGCAGCGAGCCGGTCGCGTGCGGCAGGTCGGGCGTGCGCTCGCCGTCGAGATAGGGCACGAGCACCACGCCCTCGGAGCCGGCCGGGGCCGAGAGCGCCAGCGCGTCGAACTGCTCCCGCGTCACGCCCAGGAGGCGGCGCATGGTGTCGGTGACCTTGGCGGCGTTCAGGGTCGTCACCATGGGCATGAAGCGGCCCGTGGCGTCGGCATAGCCGTTGATGGCGCCCGTCACGTCGCGGATGCCGTCCGGGGTGATGGCGTAGACCGTGCCGCTGGTGCCGAGCGAGATGACGGTGTCGCCTTCATGCACGTCGAGGCCGAGCGCCGCGCTCATGTTGTCGCCCGTCCCCGCGCCGACCACGGCACCGGCGAGCGCGCCGAGGCCCGCCCGCTCCGTGACAGATCCGGCCCGATCGTCCGATCCGATGATCGCGGGCAGCTTCTCGGCCCAGGCGACGCCGGGCACCGCCACGGTCGCGAGATCCTCGTCCCAGGCGTTCCGGAAGGGATCGAAATAGCCGGTCCCGGAGGCGCCGCCGCGCTCGGTCACGGCGCGGCCGCAGAGGCGGTAGACGATGTAGTCGAAGGGCAGCATGACCCGGGCCGCGCGGGCCACGAGCCCGGGATGGTTGCGCTCCGTCCAGGCCAGCTTCGCGACCGTCATGGCGGGACCGGGGACCGACCCCGTCCGCGCGGCCCATTCGGCGGGCGGGCGCGCCTGCCTGAGCCGGGCGGCATCGGGCGCCGATTCGGTGTCGTTCCACAGCTTGGCCGGGCGCAGCGGCGCATCGTCCTCCCCGAGCAGGACGAGCCCGTGGCCCTGGCCGCCGACCGACACCGCGGCGATCCGGCCCGCCAGGTCCGCGGTCTCGCGCAACGTCAGGGCGAGCGCATCCCACCAGGCGCGCGGGTCCTGTTCGCTGCGGGGCGGGGTCGTCGGCGGATGGGAGGCGCGCGCCTCGCGCACCACGACGCCGTCCTCGAGACGGCGGACGACGAGCGTGCAGGACTGCGTCGAGGAATCGATGCCCGCGACGAGGTCCCGCGCGCTCATGTCAGGCGTCGCCCGCGCGGCCGAGCGCCGCGAGGCTCTGCTCGGCGTCGCGGCCGACGGCGCCGGAGGGGTGGGTGAACAGCACCTGTTCCCAGCTGTAGCCGCGGGCGACGCGGGCGGTCTCGACGAGCGCGTCAGTCACCGCCGCGGCGGCGAGCGAACTCCCGGTCGCCACGATGCCGCCGAGGTCGGTTCCCGCCGGCAGCCTGAGGGTGATCACGTGGTCCGCCATCTGGCCCAGCGCGGAGGCCGGCGCGGCGGTGATCACGATCAGGATGCCGGCCAGCGATTTCGCGCGGGCGCAGAACTCGTTCAGCTCCTTCGAGCTGCCGCCCTTGGAAAGGGCCAGCACGATGTCGCCGGACTGCAGCACGCCAAGGCCGCCATGCAGTCCGTCGGCCGGCGCAAGATGGAAGGCCGGCGTCCCACCGACCGACAGGAGATGAGCGGCGCGGATCGCGATGGCGCCGGAGGTGCCGCTTCCCGTCACCAGGATCTTGCCCGCGCATCGGCTCATGGCGTGAGCCGCCGCGGCGAAGCCCGCATCGAGCGAGTCGAGCGCGGCCGTGATGGCGGCGGCATCGGCGCGGATCACGGCCTGCGCGCGGGCCAGCGCCTCGCTTGGCAGGACGTCGTTCATGATGATCCTCCCGCCCTCGCTCGCCTGTCCGGCGGCGTTTTTTCGAAGCTAAAAGGCACCATCAGCTCTGTCAAGTGAGCAATAGTCTGCTCATATGAGCGCTTATGTGGATGGGCTGACCATATCAGACCGCATGAGGCAAACCGGGCATTGGACGCCGTTATCGTCTTCGCGAGCGCAGCGAAGCGATCCACGGTCGGGCCCGGCACCGAAGGATGGATCGCCACGGCGCTGCGCGTCTCGCGATGAGGAGCGGGTGAAGACCCCTTATAGGCCTGTCGGCCACCCTCTCTCCGGAGAGGCGAAGCGGCCGGACCGATCCAAAGCCGCCCGACGTCAGGTCAGCAGGTGCCGGGCGACGCCGCTGTCGGTGACGAGCGTGTGGATCCAGCCGCCGCGCAGGGCGGCGAGGATCGCGTCGGCCTTCTCCAGGCCGCCGCCGATCCCGATGACCTGGGGGACGCGGCGGAGCTGGGCGTTGGTCATGCCGATGCCGAGGCGGTCGAGCGGACTGTCGACGGCGTGACCCGCATCGTCGATCAGGGTCTTGCAGATGTCCGACCTCACCCCGTGGCGCATCGCTTCGGCGAGCCAACCGGCCGGGAATCCGGCGCACAGGCACGATTCGGGCGGCGCCCACGATCCGATGCCGACCACCAGGACGTCGAGCCGGTCGCACAGCGCCAGGGCGCGGGCGATGTCCGCATCGCCGCGCAGGAGGTCGGCCACCGAGGCGTCCTCGACCCACATGGGCGCGTAGATGGGATGCGGGCGGCCGCCGCTCAGGCCGGCGATGCGATGCACGAGTTCGACGGGGTGCTGGGTATACTCGAGGCCGGTCGGGTTGCCGGCGACCTGGACGACGTCGACCTTCGGCAGCTGGGTCAGGGCGCGCGCCATCGCGGCGAGGGTCCGGCCCCAGGCGACGCCGAGCACCTGCCCGTCCGACAAGGTCTCCTCCAGGAGCTGCGCCGCAAGGGCCCCCAGCGGCTCGATGGCGGCCCTGGCCGAGGTCGCCGGACCCCGCAGGACCAGGGCGGCCGACAGCCCGAAGCGGTGACGGAGGGCCTCGGACAGGTCCGCATCGAGGTCGCTCGGCTCGTTGATCACGAAGGTGACGATGCCGTCCTCGATCGCTTCCTCGATCAGCCGGGCGACCTTGAAGCGCGACAGCGCCAGATCCTTGGCGATGTCCGACTTGTTCTGCCGGCCGACGAAGTGGCGCCGGGCTACGGTGGCGGCCTGGACGCGGTGGAGCGGCTTGCGTGGCATGGAAGGCGATGCACCCTGGACGTCCCGATCGGCGGCGGCGCGCGACACTACGAGCGCCGCCTGGCGCTTTCAATCGCGGGGCTTGGGACGGACTCCCTGGATTGCCATCGGCAGGAGGAATGGAGGATACCATCGACCGATGCGGATGGATCGTGCCCAAACCGATGGTCCAGTGCCACGGCAATCCGTCCCGCCGCGTCCGCGCCGGTCGGGAACGTCGGGCGGCCTGGATCGCCGCGGCGCCGACGCGCCTCGCCATGACGGACCCGGAAAGGCCCATCCCATGACGAAGCTCGCGGCCATCGGTGCGATCGCCGGCGGCATGCTGGCCGGCTTGGCGACCCCGGCCTCGGCTCACCGCGCCGCGCAGGGAGGCGCCGGGCCGGAGGGCGGCATCGTCGTCCCGAACCTGACGCACGGCCAGATGCGCGTGATCGCCGACAACCGGGACGCGATCATGGACCTTGCCGCCAGGCAGGTTCCGACCGACCCGACGATGCGGCGCCTGGAGGGCTTCATCGCCATCCAGCGCTTCGCGTGCTTCTGGGGTATCGTGCCCGGGAGCGTCGCGGACGAGGGCAGCCCGTTCAACGAATGCGCGCATGCCTATCTGGCGGGGGCGCGGGCGCTGCTGGTTCACCTGCAGGGCATGCCGGGGGACCGGACGGAGACGCGCGCGCTGGTCACCAAGGTCGAGCTCGAGATGCTCGACCACGACGCCTCGCTCGTCCTCTGCCGCTACAGCGACGAGCCCTTCGACACGGCCGCGATCATCGGGCCCCGGTGGCGCGACATCCCGTCCCACGGCCCGACCTCGATGGCGTTCGGGGGCACCGCGCTGGCGGTGCTGGGCTGCGCCTGGTTCGCCCGCGGCCGGGCCGGGCCCCCGAGGACGCCGGACGACGGACCGCGCCGTGCCTGAGCCCTCGTCGTTGGGCAGCGGCGCGAGGACCGGCGACGGTGTAGGGTGGACCCGATGCGCGCGGCCGACCCCGCCCGCCGCAACACCGTTGGAGAGACGCCCGTGATCACCCTGTTCCGCCGCACCGTCCTGTTCGGCACCGCCGCCCTCGCGACCGCGACCACG
>CAXUMV010000005.1:0-1913 GCA_964252065.1 uncultured Lichenihabitans sp. | reverse complement strand
CGCTCCAGCGCGCCGGCGCCGCGGCCGGGTCCCAGCCCGTCGACCTCGGGGCCAGGCTGACCTATCCGTTCGCGGTGCCGCCGCTCCCCTATGCCTACGAGGCCAACGAGCCGTCGGTCGACACGCAGACCATGCAGCTTCACCACGACAAGCACCACGCGGCCTACGTGACCAACCTCAACGCCGCCCTGAAGGACCATCCCGACCTTCACGACGTCCCCTTGAAGGACCTGCTCACGCGGGTCCAGACGCTGCCCGAGGCGATCCGGACCGTGGTGCGCAACAACGCGGGCGGCCACGCCAACCACACGATGTTCTGGCAGGTGATGGGCGGCAAGGGCGGCGAGCCGACCGGCGATGTGGGCGCGGCCATCGCGCGGGATTTCGGGTCGCCCGCCGATCTCAGGACGGCGTTCAACAAGGCCGCGACCGGCGTCTTCGGCTCGGGATGGGCGATGGTGACGATCGATCGCGACGGCAAGCTCTCGCTCGCCGGCCGGCCCAACCAGGACTCCCCGCTGATGGATGCCGCCCACGTCCTGTTCGGCAACGACGTCTGGGAGCACGCCTACTACCTCAAATACCAGAACCGCCGCCCGGACTACCTGGCCGCCTGGTGGAGCGTGCTCGACTGGTCCCGCATCGGCGAGCGCTATGCCGCGGCCCGCGCCGGCACGCTCGCGGTCTGACGCTGGCGGGTCTCCCTCAGGCCTGCCCGACCACGCCGCCGAGTTCGTCCTCGACATGCGCCTTGATGATGTCGTCGAAGGAGCGCTCGGCCCGGAAGCCGAGCGCGGTCGCGCGGGTGGTGTCGAAGTCCTCCGCCCAGTTCGCGACGATCTCGCCGATGACCGGATCGGGCTCGTGGCGGATCAAGGCGACGGCCTTGTCGCCCGCGACGCGCCGCAGGGCCTCGATCTCCTCGGCGACGGTCGCCGACAGGCCGGGAAGGCTGATGTTGCGGCGCCCTCCGAGCGGGGTGAGGTCGATCCTCGCGGCATGGACCAGGAACCCGACCGCGGCGCGGGGGCTGGCGAACCAGTGGCGCACCGTGGTGGGAACGGGCAGGACGGCCTCCCGGCCGACCAGCGGCTCGCGCAGGATGTTGGAGAAGAAGCCCGAGGCCGCCTTGTTCGGCACCCCGGGGCGGATGCAGATGGTGGGCAGCCGGATGCCGATGCCCTCGAAGATGCCGCGCCGGGAGTAATCCGACAGCAGCAGTTCGCAGATCGCCTTCTGCGTCCCGTAGCTCGTCAGGGGCGCCGACAGGAACACATCGTCGATCCTGCCCGGGAACGGGGCACCGAACACCGCGATCGAGGAGGTGAACACGACGCGCGGCCGATAGGGCCGCCCTGCCCCTTCGAGCCGGATGGCCTCGAAGAGCTGCCGCGTCCCGTCGAGGTTGATGCGGTATCCCTTCTCGAAATCGGCCTCGGCTTCGCCCGACACGATGGCCGCGAGATGGAAGACGAGGTCCGGCCGTCGCGCGGCGAGCGGGCCGGCGGCCCCCGGCGCCGACAGGTCGGCCGTGACGGTCTCGACCTCGCCCCCGAACCCCGCCGGCCGTTGCGGCGCGACGACGTCGACCAGCGTCAGTCTCTCGATGCCCCGACCGCCGAGGAGGGTCGGGTCGGCGGCGAGCTTGGCGGTGAGCTTGCGGCCCACCATGCCGGCGGCGCCAATGATCAGCACATGCATCTCAGTGATCCTCGAGGTCCGGTTTTCGCCGCGGCCGTCAGCGTTGCGCCCGGCTGCTCGCCAGCCGCTCGACGAGGACGGCGACGATGATGATGGTGCCGATCGCGGTGCCCTGCCAGAACGGCGACACCCCCATCAGGTTGAGAGCGTTGCGGATCATCACCTGGATGAACACGCCGATCAGCGTGCCGAACATCGATCCCCGCCCCCCG
>CAXUMV010000004.1:17566-25770 GCA_964252065.1 uncultured Lichenihabitans sp. | reverse complement strand
TCCAACGTCACGTCTCCGTCGAGGCATGGGCGAGGGACCATCCTCCGCGAGATGCGCGTCCGGATCCAGTGGCTGCCGGCGCGGCCGGAGTCGTGGTAACGGAGTTGAGGGGTGCCCGGTCTCGATCCTCGAGCGGGATGGCTCTGCTCGTCGATGGCGCATGACATGGAGCGATCGCAGGGGCCCGGCCGCATGACCCGGGGCGAGGTCCGATGACCGATCCCGCCAGGGCCGATGCGCCGTGGATCATCGGGGCGAAGTTCGAGCAGCCGACGCCGCTCGCCCGGCAGGTGCACCGCACGCCCCTCGTCGACCGGCTCCGGGCGGCCGACCCGGCCTTCATCGTCGTCCAGGCTCCGGCCGGCTTCGGCAAAAGCACCCTCCTGGCCCAATGGGCGCGGGACGTCGCCGGGCGGGGGACCGCGGTGGCCTGGCTCAGCCTCGACGAGGACGACCGGTCGGCCGAGCAGTTCGTCGTCTATCTCGCGGCGGCCCTGCGGGGGGCGCTGGGCATGGCCGCGCCGGCCTCGGGATCGCCGTCGTCCTACGCCGACATGCCGCCCAGGGCCGTCCTGACCGCGCTGCTCGGCGAGATCGGCCGCGCCGGCCGCCGCATCGCCGTGGTCCTCGACGACTATCATCGGGCCGAGGGCGCGGAGGTCGATGCCCTCGTGCGCGGCTTTCTCGAGCGGGCGGCGCCCCTGGTCCGCATCGCCATCGCGAGCCGGTCGCTGCCGCGCCTCGAGCTGTCGCGATGGAAGGCGGCGGGGCGTCTCTGCCTGCTGGGCGACCGGGATCTCCGCTTCGACGAGGCGGAGACCGCCCGGTTCCTGGCCAGGGGGCGGTCCCCCGGCCGGGACGGATGGGCGCGCTTCGCCGAGCGGGCCGAGGGCTGGCCGGTCGCGCTGCAGTTCGCCCGGCTGTGGCTTGAGGACGGCGGGGACCCCGCGGCGCTGACGGCCGCCTCCGAGGTGAGCGACCTCGGCGCGTATCTCTCCGAGCAGGTCGTCGCGAGCCTGTCGCCGGACCAGCGCGCCTTCCTTCTGCGGATGAGCCCCCTCGAGACCGTGTCGGCCGACCTCGCCGAGGCCGTGGGCCTGCCGGATGCGGAGGCCATCGTCGGCGCGCTCGCGCGGTCGGCGCTGCCCATCACCCTGCTGTCCCAAAACCCCGTCCGGTTCCGCTGCCACCACCTGCTGGGCGACTTCCTGCTGGCGCGGGCGGCGCGGGAGGGCGTCGACCTGCCCGCGATCCACCGGCGGGCCGCGCGATGGTTCGCGGATCACGGGGATCTCGGCTCGGCGGTGCGTCACGCGCTCGTGGGCGGCGATGCGCCCTACGCGGCGGCCCTGCTCGAGGACGCCGGCGGCTGGCGGCTCATCTACAGCGGTCAGGGCCATCTGCGCGTGATCCTCCGGTCGGTCCATGGCGCGCTCGGCGGCCGGGACGGCTTCCCGCGCCTGCGGCTCGCGGCGTCCGTGCTGGCCGCCAAGCGCGGCGATCTCGCCACGGCCTCGACGCTCTTCGCCGAGGTGGCCGGCCGCCGGGACGCCGCGGGCCCGGTGCTCGACGGCGAGATCGACATCATCGACGCCCTGATCCGCCTCTACTGCGACGAGCCGCCCGGCGAGACGCTGCTTGCAGCCCTCGTCGCCCTGACCGGGCGGCTGCGCGACCGCGACCCGATCGGCCTTGCGCTGTCCACCAACCTCGTCGCCTTCTTCACGCTGCAGCGGGGCGACTATGGCGGGGCCAGATCCTTCGGCGAGCGGGCGATCCGGCACTTCCGGCAGGCCGGAGCGGCGTTCGGCGAGCTGCATCTCTACGCCCATGTCGGGGCGGCTCAGCTTGCGGCCGGCAACCGGACCGCCGCCGCCCTGACCTACGCCACCATGCGCGAGCTGTGCCGGCGCACCCTCGGCCGCGGCAGCGACCTCGAAGCGATCGCCGACGTGCTGGAGGCCGAGACGGCCTACGAGGCCGACGATCGCCGCCGGGCCCGGCAGCTCCTGGTCCCGGCGCTCGACCAGATCGAGGCCGCCGACGGCTGGTTCGACGTCTTTGCGGCGGGCTACGTCACGGCCGCGCGGCTCGAGGCCGCCGACCACGGTCCCGCGGCGGCCTTCGCGGCGCTGGACCGGGGCCGCCGGACCGCCGCGGCGCGGGGCATGGGACGGCTCGGGCGCCTGCTCGAGGAGGAGACCCTTCGGATCGCGGTCCTGTGTGGCGATCTCGATCGAGCCCGGGCCGGGTGCCGGCCCCTGGCCATCCCCCTCGGAGGTGCCGAGGCGGCGCAGAGCCCACGGCCGGTGTCCGCCCTACGCGGCGAGGGGTCGGCGCTCGTTGCGGCGCGCCTCCTCGTCGCCTCGGGCCGGCCGGACGAGGCCGTGGCGTTCCTGGACGTGGCCGCGGCGCAGATGCGGGACCGCGGCGCTCCCCTGACGCGCCGCGTCACGGCCCATGCGGTGCGAGCCCTGGCGGAGCATGCGCTCGGACGGCCCGCATGCGCCGCGCTCGCGCTGGCCGAGGCGGTGGATCTCGCGAGCCGCGACCGGTTCGCGCGCACCCTGCTCGACGAAGGCGCGTCCTGCCGCAGCCTCCTGCGCAGCCTCGGGGAGGCCGCCGACACCGGCCTGCGCCGGCGGCTCGGGCAGCTGCTCGACCGCGAGCCTCGCGCCGAGGCGGAGCCGGATCCCGGCCTGTCGATCCGGGAGCGGCAGATCCTCGTGCTGCTCGCCGAAGGGCAGTCCAACAAGGAGATCGCCCGCTCGATCGCGCTCGATCCGAACACGGTCAAGTATCACCTCAAGCGGCTCTTTGCGAAGCTGGCCGTCGAGCGGCGCACCCATGCGGTGATCCGGGCGCGGCAGAGCGGCCTCATCGCATGAGCATGCCGGCCCTACCCGTTCGGGTAGGGGACGCCGGGACGCCCTACCTTCCTGCCCGCTTGCGGCCACACGTCCGTTGTTGTCACCTCGGCCGTCCCGGCACGAGGACGAAGGAGACCCCGATGGCCCCGGCGTCCCGGCCCGGTCCGCTCGAGCACGGTGCCGACGCCGTCACCCACGAGGTGATCGTCGGCAAGCTGCTGGCGCTGGTCGACGAGATGGCCATCGTGCTCGCGCGGGCCTCGATGAGCCCGGTGGTCTACGAGGTGCTCGACTTCGCCTGCGGCCTTTGCGACCGCGGCGGCCGCCTCGTGGCCCAGACCAACGGGATCACGATCTTCACGGGCACCTTCTCGCGGCAGGTCCGCTTCATCGCCGAGCGCTTCGGCGGCGACATGGCGCCCGGCGACACCTTCCTGACCAACGATCCCTTCGAGGGCGGGACCCATGCCTGCGATTTCGCGATCGTCCGCCCGGTCTTCGTCGAGGGCGCGCTGCTGGCCTACGGCATCGCGGTCGCCCACCTGCTCGACGTGGGAGGCGCCGTGGCCGGTAGCCTGCCGCCGGACGCCACCTCCGTGTTCCAGGAAGGCCTGCGGCTGTCCGGCATCCGGCTGACCCGGGACGACCGCCTGATCGACGACGTGGTCCGGATCATCACCGAGAACGTCCGGCTGCCGCGCCTCGTGCTGGGCGACATCAACGCCGAGCTCGCGGCCGTCCGCATCGCCGAGCGGCGCGTTCTCGAGGCTGCGGGCCGATACGGCGCGGCCACCCTGGCGGCCAGCTTCGACCGCCTGATCGCCGCGAGCGAGGCGCAGGCCCGCGCGGTCGTCGCGGCCCTGCCGGACGGGGACTACGTGGCCCGCGACGTCATCGACGGCGACGGCGCGAGCCCCGGCCCGATCCCGGTCGAGGTCGTGGTCCGCATCCGCGGCGAGGCCATCGAGGCCGACTTCACCGGATCGAGCCCCGTGCGCGAGGCGCCGATCAACTGCAGCCGCGGCGCGCTGGTCTCGGCCGTGAAGACGGTGTTCAAGGCCCTGGTGGCCCCCCAGGAGCCCGCCAACGACGGCTGGTTCGCTCCGCTCACGGTGTCGGCGCCGGGCGGCACGGTCTTCACCGCCGAGAAACCCTCCCCGACCGGCTGGTACTACGAGGCCGCCGCCCAGGCCTCCGAGCTGGTCTGGAAGGCGCTGGCGCCGCTCGTGCCCGAGCGCTTCCCCGCCGGGAGCTACATGAGCCTCTGCGCCACCTATCTCTGCGGCACCGGGCCCGACGGCCTGTTCGTTCACATCGAGCCGCAGAACGGGGGCTGGGGCGCGACGCGCGCGCGCGACGGCGCGAGCGGCCTGATCGCCATCACGGACGGCGACACCTACAACTACGCCATCGAGCTCCTGGAGGCGAAGTTCCCGGTGCTGATCCGCCGCTACGACTACGACGTCGAGGGCGGGGCCGGCGCGGGGCGGCACCGGGGCGGCTTCGGCCTCGTGCGCGAGTACGAGATCGAAGGGGACGATGTGGTGCTCTATGCGAGCTTCGGGCGGACCGCGACCCGGCCCTGGGGCGCCGAGGGCGGCCGCGAGGGCGGCCTTAACGGGATCGACGTCCTGCGCGGCGAGACGCGCCACCACCTGACCCGCACCCCGCACTTCCCGCTCCGGCGCGGCGACCGCGTCCGCATCGTCACGGGCGGCGGCGGGGGGTGGGGCGATCCCCTGGCCCGCGACCCCGCGGCGGTCGCGGCGGACGTTCGGGACGACCTCCTGACGGTGGAGGAGGCCGCGCGCTCCTATGGGGTGGTGGTCGACCCCGTGACCCGCGCGGCGGACGGGGAGGCGACCCGCCTCCTGCGGGCGGCCGCGCCGTGACCCGGGTCGCGACCGACGCCGGGGGCACCTTCACCGATCTCGTCGCCTTCGACGAGGCGAGCGGCCGCATCGTCGTCGGCAAGGCCCTGACGACGCCCGACGACCCCTCGCGCGGGGTGATCGACGCGCTGCGCCAGGGGTTCGCGGCCGGCCTCGAGGCGCCCGCGGTCTCGCTGGTTGTCCACGGCGGCACCACGGTCATCAACGCCATCACGGAGCGGACGGGCGCCGCGACCGCGCTCGTCACGACGCGCGGCTTCCGCGACGTGCTGGCGATCGGCCGGGGCAACCGGCCCGATCTCTACAACCTCCACGCGCTCCCCGCCGAGCCCTTCGTGCCCCGGCACCTGCGCTTCGAGGTGACCGAGCGCGTGGATGCGCGCGGTGCGGTGCGGGTCGCGCTCGCCGTGGACGAGCTCGCAACCCTCGCCCGCGCGATCGCGGCCGCGGGGGTCGAGGCCGTCGCCGTACTGTTCCTGCACAGCTATGTGAACCCCGCCCACGAGGCGGAGGCCGCGGCACGCCTGCGCGCCTTGCTGCCGGGCGTCGCCGTGACGGCGAGCCACGAGGTGTCCCGCCAGTGGCGGGAATACGAGCGGTCGAGCACGGCCGTCCTGTCGGCCTACGTGCAGCCGACCCTGGCGCGCTATCTCGGCAGGCTGGACGCCGCGCTGAAGCGGGAGGGTCTCGCCTGCCCGAGCTACTGCATGCAGTCGAACGGCGGCCTCGCGGGCTTCGGCGCATCGGCGGCGGCGCCGCTGGCGCTCGTCGAGTCCGGTCCGGCCGGCGGCGTCGCGGGCGCGGTGCGGATCGGCGAAGCCCTGGGCGAAGCCGACATCCTCTACCTCGACGTCGGCGGCACCACGGCCAAGTGCTCGCTGATCCGCGACGGCAAGCCGGTGCTCAGGCCCGACTACCGGCTTGAATGGACCCGGCTCACCCCCGGCTACCCGGTCCAGATCCCGGTGGTGGACATCGTCGAGATCGGGGCGGGCGGCGGGTCGATCGCCCGGGTGGGCGAGGACGGCACCCTGCGCGTCGGGCCGCGGAGCGCGGGCGCCGATCCGGGGCCCGCCTGCTACGGCCGCGGCGGCACCGCTGCGACCGTGACCGATGCCAAGCTGCTCACGGGCGTCATCGACCCGCGGGGTTTTGCGGACGGCCGCCTCGCGCTCGACCCGGCCCTGGCGGCGCGGGCCTTCGCGCCGCTCGCCGCGGCGCTCGGCGTCCCGGTCGCCGCGGCGGCGCGGGCCGTGATCCGGCTCGCGGAAGCCAACATGATCAACGCGCTCAAGCTGGTGACCGTCCAGCGCGGCCACGACCCGCGCGACCTGACCCTGGTGGCGAGCGGCGGGGGCGGGCCGATGCACGCCGCCCGGCTCGCGCGCGAGCTTGGCGTCCGGCGCCTGGTCATCCCCCGCCACGCCGGGCTGTTCTCGGCCTGGGGCATGCTGGCGGCGCGCCCGCGCATCGACATGCACCGCACCCGGCTGCTGACGCTGACGGCCGACACGTTCGGCCGCGTGGGCGAGCTCTTCGCCGAGCTCGAGGCGGAGGCGGCCCAGACCTTCGGCCGCCCCGCCGCGGCCCTGCTCATGACGCGGTCGATCGAGATGCGCTACGCGGGCCAGGAGCACGCGGTGGCGACGCGCTGCGATCCGGAGGCGGGCTTGGCGGCGCTGGCCGAGGCCTTCCACGCCGCCCACGAGCAGGCCTACACGTTCCGGCTCGAGGGGACGGGCGTGGAACTCGTCACCTTCCATCTCGCGGCGGAGATGGACGCCCCGCGCATCGACATGCCGACCATGCCGCCCGGCGGCACGCTTGCCGAGGCCTGCAGGGGCCGCCGCATGCTGGACGAGGGCGAGGGGGAGCCGGCCGAGGCGCCCGTCTTCGCCCGCGACCGGCTCCCGGCCGGGGCGGAGCTGTCCGGCCCCGCGCTGATCGAGGAGGCGACGAGCACCACCCTGGTGCTCGCGGGCCAGCGCGACCGCGTCGACCGCTTCGGCCTCCTGCTGATCGAGGAGGAGGGATGAGCGCCGCCATCGCGCTCGACCGGCTCACGAAGGTCTACGACGCGCCGGTGGTGGCCGACGTATCGTTGGAGGTGGCGCAGGGGAGCTTCGTGACGCTTCTCGGGCCGTCCGGCTCCGGCAAGAGCACCGTGCTGCAGATGATCGGCGGCTTCGTGCGGCCGACCTCGGGCCGCGTGCTGTTCGGCGGGCGGGACGGCACCGCGCTGCCACCCAACCGGCGGCCCTGCAACACGATCTTCCAGGATCTCGGCCTGTTCCCGCACCTCACCGTGGCCGAGAACGTGGCGTACGGCCTGCGGCTGCGCGGCCTTGACCGCGCCGCCCGGGCCCGTAAGGTCGAGGCGATGCTGGGCCTCGTGGCGCTGGACGGCTACGGGGGACGGGGCGTGCACCAGCTGTCCGGCGGCCAGCGCCAGAGGGTGGCGCTCGCCCGCGCGCTGGTGCTCGACCCCTCGATCCTGCTGCTCGACGAGCCGCTGACCGGGCTCGACGAGCGGCTGCGCCAGCAGCTCCGCGACGAGATCGGCCGCCTGCACCGCAGGCTCGGGGCGACCTTCCTGGCCGTCACCCACAACCAGGACGAGGCGCTGGCGCTGAGCGACCGCGTGGCGGTCATGCGGATGGGCCGCATCGAGCAGATCGGCACGCCCCGCGACCTGTTCGAGCGGCCCGCCAGCGCGTTCGTCGCCCGGTTTCTCGGCTTCGACGCCCTGCTGAAGCCGGAGCGCGTCGCGCCCGGCGAGGGCGCCTGGACCGCGGTCGTCGCGGGCTGGCCGGTCGAGTGCGAGCCGCCGGTCCGGCCGGCCGTCGGGGGCGGCGGCTACAGGCTGGCGCTCCGCTCGGAGCGGATCCGCGTCGCCGCGCCGGGCGAGCCTGCCGATCTCGGCGCCGCCACGGTGGTCGCGACCGCCTACAAGGGGCGCGACGTCGAGGTCGAGGCGCGGCTCGCCGACGGCCAGTCCCTCAAGCTGCTGGTGTCGGGCGACACGCCGTCCGATGCCCCGGCGCCGGGCACGGAAATCGCACTCGCCTGGCGGCCTCGCCGGGTTCTGCTGGTGGCCGAGGACGCGGCCGCATGACGCCGCCGCGCCGAACGCACGCGATCGAGGAAGGGAGTCACGATGAGACAGGATGACGGGATTTCGGCGGCCACGCGCGGGCAGCTCGACCGGCGGCAGTTCATCCAGCGGACGGCCCTCGGCGCCGGGGCGCTGGCGGGCCTCGGGCTGTCCCGCCCCGCCTGGGCGGCGCAGACTATGAACTTCTGGGCCTCGGCCACGCTCGACATCGGGGATGCGGGCTGGACGCCCTTCGCGGCGGCGACCGGCACCGAGGTGTCCTTCACGGACAACGGCAACGACCCCGGACCGGTCGTGGCCAAGCTCGCGGCCGGCAATGCGAACGAC
>CAXUMV010000004.1:0-17556 GCA_964252065.1 uncultured Lichenihabitans sp. | reverse complement strand
CCTGCTCCTCCTCGGCGGCCTGCAGGGCGGCAGCGAGAAGGAGCTGGCAAGGCAAGGCCTGATCGCCCCCTGGGATCTGTCCAAGATCCCCAACTACGCGAGCGTCTGGCCCTGGGCCAAGGACATCCCCTACCTGACCTACGAGGGGAAGGTCTACGGCATCCCGACCGTCATCAACGCGGACTCGATCATCGCGCTGGAGGACAAGGTCGGCAAGTCCGTCGACAGCTACGGCGTGATCTTCGACCCCAAGCTCAAGGGCAAGACCGCCATGGAGGACGCCTGGATCAACAGCGCGATCTTCACGGCGATCTACCTCAAGAACTCCGAGAACGCCAAGATCGCCGAGCCGGGCAACCTGACGCCGGACGAGCTCGGCCTCGTCATGGAATTCCTGATCAAGCACAAGAGGGACGGCCAGTTCCGCACCTTCTGGAACGGCTGGGAACAGGGCGTGCAGCTCGTCGGGAACCAGGAGGTCTGGGCGATGACGGGCTGGGAGCCCATCGTCTATGCGGCGCGCGACCGCGGCATCCCGGCCTATTACGCCAAGCCCAAGGAGGGCTACGAGGGCTGGGGCAACAACACGATCCTGCTGAAGGGGGCCGTCGACCGCGGCCTGTCGGATGCGGCGCACCGGTTCGCCGACGGGCTGCTCGACGGCTACTACGGCTGCAAGCTCGGCGCGCTGCGCGGCTACATGGTCCCCACGGACAGGAACGTCGCGTACGCGGCCGCCCACCCGGCCGACTTCGACCCCGCCAAGGCGAAGGAGCTCGCCGAGCACGTCAAGACGAAGTTCGCCGGCAAGGTGTACTGGCAGAACACCCGGCCCGACAACTTCCAGCTCTACGAGGAATGGTGGCAGAAGCTGCGCAACGCGTGAGGGACCTGCTCGGCGGACTCGGGCGCCGGTTTGAGGAGCCGGCCATCCTGCTCGCGCTGCCGGCGCTGGCCGTGCTGACGGGCCTGGGGCTCGTGCCGCTCGGCCTGATCGCGGTCTGGAGCTTCTGGAGCTTCGATCCCGCCACCTACTGGATCAGGCCGGACTGGACGGTGGCGTCCTACGCGGCGCTGCTGCGGACCGGGCGCCTGCCGGTGCTGGCGCGCACCGTCGAGCTCGCGGGGCTCACGGCGGCGCTCTCGACGCTGCTCGCGGTGCCCGCCGCGGCCACGGTCGCGCTGCTGAGCGCGCCGCGCCGGGCCTCCCTCCTGCTCGCGCTCTTCACGATCCCGTTCTTCACCAGCGGCCTCGTGCGCGCCTTCGCGTGGCGCCTCGTGCTCGGCCGCACGGGACTGGTGAACCAGGCGCTGATCGGCCTCCACCTCGTGGATGCGCCGGTCGAGTGGCTGCTGTTCTCCGACTTCGCGGTCGTGGTCGGCCTGGTGGCCGCGAACCTCCCCTTTGCGATCCTGCCGATCGTGCTGGTGTGCGGCCGCATCGAGCCCTCCGTCATCCGCGCGAGCCAGGATCTCGGCGCGGGCTTCTGGACGACCTTCGGCCGCATCGTGCTGCCGCTGCTGATGCCCGGTATCGCGGCCGGCTTCGTGTTCGTGTTCGTGGTCGCGGTGGGCACCTCGACCGAGGTGCAGCTGCTCGGCGGCGCCGGGGCGTCGTCCATCACGATCATGATCAACGACGTGATGCGGGTGGTCAATTTCCCGCTCGCCTTCGCGATCGCCACCGCCGTGGTGGTCCTGCTCGCCGGACTGATCCTGGCCGCCGACCGGGCGCTGGGGCTGTCGACCCTGTTCGAGGATCTGGGCCCGTGAGCGGCGTTGCGATCGTCGAGGGGCGGACCGCCGGAGGCCGGGCCGTCTTCGGGGCCGCCACCGCCCTCTGCCTCGTCATCATCTACGCGCCGGCCCTCTACCTGCTGCTCGCCTCGCTGAACCCCGGCCGGCAGTTCGGGCTGGTGCCGCCGAGCGACTTCAGCCTGACGTGGTACGCGGCGCTGGCGGGCGACCGCCGCCTGATCGCGGCCCTCACGGAAAGCCTGCTGGTCGGCCTCGCGACGGCGGTGCTGGCCCTTCCGGTCGGCCTTGCGGCGGCGCTCGCCTACCGGGGCATGAGGCGGCTGCGGAGCGGCTTCCTGCTGTTCGTGCTCTCGGCGATGCTCGTGCCGGGGACGATCGAGGGCCTGGGTCTGTCGGTGGTGCTGAAGCTCGTCGCCGTCCGGCCGTCCTGGGTGACGGTGACGGCCGGCCATCTCCTGTGGGCGCTGCCCTTCTGCTTTACGGTCTCGCTGGTCGGCCTTTCGGCCGTGCGGCCGACCACGCTCGCGGCGGCGCGCGACCTCGGCGCCAGCCGCTGGCGGGCCTTTGCGGACATCACCCTGCCGCTGATCCGCGGCAGCCTGGCCTCGAGCTTCATCTTCGCGTTCCTGCTGTCGCTCAACGAGTACAGCCGCGCCTATTTCCTCGTGGGCCGGGAGAACACGCTGCCTCTCTACATGTTCGGCGCGATGAATTCCGGCGCCTCGCCGACGATCTACGCCTTCGCCGGAGCCGTGCTCGTCGCCTCCTTCGGCGCCGTCGCCCTCCTGATGACGACGGTCGCCCGGCCACGCACGGCCGGAAGACGCCGCCCGTGAAGCGCGATGCATGGCGTCGATGCCGATTTGGCGACGACCAGCGTCACGGGCAGGTGTTCAGGGAGACAGCCGATGAGCCGTCACCAGCTTGCCGGTTGTACCTCCGGGGACGACCTCCCACACGGAACGCACCGTTGGGGTCGGGCCTATCGGCGATGTCATGGGACCCTCGAAAACGAAGTGGTGCCCGTAACCTGTCGGCGTGATCCTGGTGAGCCTGCTCGGTTCAGGATGGGCGAGGGCGGCCAAAGCGAATCCGTCGGGCCTTGCCGGATCGAACCCCCAGGCGCAGAAGAACTGCGCCTTCGACCTGCCCTGCCGATGATGGATGTTGAGGAGGTACGCCGAGATTTTTAGCGGATCGATGACGAAGCTAGCGGGCAGCGGCTGCAAGCTGTTCACGGGTCGCCTCCGGAACCCCGCGCACGTCGGCCGCCTCGACGACGATCAAAGCGTGAAACGGGTCTTCGAACTCCACCGTGTACGCCTTGCCACGGTGGTGAACCGAAACGACCGTTCCTTCCGAGCCTTCCGGCAAGATGCGATCGTCGACCGAAAGGCCGTGCAGAAGAACGACGTCGTCGAGTTCCGAGAAGCCGTCCGACACAGGGTCATGCAAAGCGGTGTAGTAGAGACCGTCGGTCATGTCGTCGTGACCTCTGAGCGCGCGATCGCAGCGTGTCCTACTACGCGGGTGGCCGGACGCCCTGTCAATCGGCAATGCGAGACGTGGTTCCCAGGCGCGCAACGTGCCTCAAGCGTGGCACGACGTCGGCCTGCGGCCGGTTCAGGCGGCCTGCACCACGGGGCATGGATGAGACCAGGTGTCGAACGTCCGTGTCGTCTTCGCGAAGCGATCCGTGGCCGGACATCCGTATTGTGGCCTGCATCGCCACGGCGCTGACGCGCCTTGCGAAGACGGGCCCGGGAAGGCTCGCGCTGCCGGAGGGCGCCGTGCCGACGGCTCTTCCGGGGTCAGGTGAAGCGCAGGCCGGCGATCAGCGCGGTCGCCAGGCGCAGGCCCGCGCCGGTCGCAACCACCATCTGCGGCAGCACCATCCATTCGAGCGTCCAGGCGGCGCCGGAGCGTTCGTTCTCGTGGACGAGGCACCCGTGCAGCGTGCCGAGGAGGCCGGCGTTGAGGCGGGCGAGCGCGACCAGCAGCTCGGCGCCCACCGGGTTCTGCTTGTCCGGCATGGCGGACGACCGGCCGCCGCCCGCCAGCGTGACGGCCGCGACCTCGGTCTGTGCCAGCAGAGCGACGTCCTGGCCGATCTTGCCTAGGGCGCCCGACACGAGCGACAGCCAGGAGCCGAACTCGGCGATGGCGTCGCGCCCCCCATGCCAGGGCAGGGCGGCGCCGACCCCGAGCTCGCGCGCCATGAAGGCCGCGACTGCCTCGGCCTTGTCCCCGAGGTCGGCCCGCGTGCCCACCGGCCCGCCGAGCTGCAGCACCAGCAGGCGCGGCCCGATGGCGTCCAGCCGGGCTCTGTGCCGATGCAGCGGGGCAGCCCAGGTCTCGATCTTGTCGGCCGCCGTGAACCGCAGCGCCGCCTGCATGCGGGTATGGGCCATCAAGGGCCTCGTGCCGTCCCGCTCCCGCAGGGCCGCGAGGCTCGCGGTCAGGGCGTCGAGGCGGTCCGCAAAGAGCGCCATGGCCTGCTTCAGGCGAAGCACCAGACTGGTGTCGACGATGTCCTGGCTGGTCGCGCCCCGATGCACCGCCGGCCCGTGCGGCTCCCCGACGGCCTCGCGCAATTGGGTGACCAGCGCCGGGACCACGACGCCGTCCCGGGCGAGGCCCGCCGCGAGCGCGTCGGCATCGGCGACGAAGCTCCGGCACACCGCGCCGATGCGGGCCGCCGCCTCCGCGCCGATCAGACCCGCATGGGCTTCTGCGGCCGCGAGCGCGGCTTCTACCTGCAGCATGGCCGCAAGATCGGCGTCGTCCGAGAACAGCGCTTCGGTGGCGCGGTCGCCGACCAGGGCGCCGAGGCGCGAGGTCCCGTGCATCAGCGATACCCCGCATCGCTGAGGTGCCCGGCGATGAGCGCCGCCAGGGCGGCGGGCCGCTCGACGCACGGGATGTGGCCCGCGCCCGCGAGCAGCGCGAAGCGGGCACCCGGGATGAGCTCCGCGGTCCCGCGGACGAGATCCGGCGGCGTCGACAGGTCCTGGTCGCCGGCGACACACAGGGTCGGGGCGCGGATGGCGGCCGCGCGGCTTCGCAGATCCGCTCGGCCGCCCGGTAGGCGGGGGTGAACCAGCGTTCGAGCACGGCGTCCGCGATCCGATCCAACCCATGGCGCTCGACCGCCTCGATCCGGGCGTCCCAGCTCGCGGCGTCGCCGATCCGGGCCGCGGTGCAGCACAGCACGAGGGCCGCGACGCGGTCCGGATGGCGGGCCGCGATCGCCTGCGCGATCATGCCGCCGACCGACAGGCCGACGAAGGCGGCGCGCCCGATGCCGAGACGGTCGAGCAGGCCGACGAGGTCGGCCGCATGGTCCTCGATCGCAGAGGGGCCGGGTGGGGCGTCCGACAGCCCGTGTCCGCGCTTGTCGTACAGCAGCACGCCGTAGGAGGCGGGCAGACAGGGCAGCAGCGCGTCCCAGATGCGGGCGTCGGTGCCGAGCGAGTTCGAGAACACGATCACGGGCCCGGCCGGGTCGCCTCGCCGCATGGCATGCAGCACGACGTCGCCGACGGGGATCATCGCAACGCCCCCGGCCGCTCGCGCATCGGGGTCGGCTTCGGTCGTCATCCATGTCTCCCGGGGGGATCGCCGCAGGCGGCGCTCAGAGGCTGTTCGGAACCCAGTGCCGTCATCGCGAGCGGAGCGTGGCGGTCCATCGGTCCACAAAGGAAGTCTGGATCGCCACGGCGCTTCGCGCCTCGCGATGACGGCGGTTGTTCAGATATCGAGGAAGACCGTCTCGCGCTCGCCCTGCAGATGGACCTCGAAGGTGTAGCAGGCCAGCCCGTTCTCCTCGCTGCGCGGGGCGATCAGGGTCGCGCGGCGCGCGGGATGCTCGATGCGGGCGAGGACCGGGTCCTCGGCGTTGGCGGCCGCCTCGTCGCCGAAGTAGAGCCGGGTATGCAGCCCGATGTTGATGCCGCGGGCCACGATCCAGACCGTGATGTGGGGCGCCATGAGCCGGCCGTCGGGGTAGGGCACGCGGCCCGGCTTGATCGTCTCGAAGCGGAAGCCGCCCGTCTTGGCATCGGTCGGCTGGCGGCCCCAGCCGGCGACATGGGGGTCGGCCGTCCCGCGCCTTTCCTGCGGCGAGTTGTAGAGGCCCGCCGCGTCCGCCTGCCAGATCTCGACCAGGGCGTCGGTGAGAGGCTGGCCGGCGCCATCGACGATCCAGCCCTGCACCAGGATGCGCTCGCCCGCGGCCTCGGGCGCCACCAGCACGAGGCCGAGGTCGCGGCCCCAGACGCCCGTGATCTCGACCCAGTTCGGGTTGGTGCCGATATGGACGTAGGGCCCGGCGGTCTGCGACGGGCTTTCCTTGAGGCGGGCGAGGCGCTGGACCATCACAGTCCCTCCGGCTTGTTCTCGAACATCGTCTGCCGGCGGCCGCGCAGCACGATGTCGAACCTGTAGGCGAGCGAGTCCATGGGGATCGTGGCCTGCCGGTCGAGCGCGGCGACGAGCGTCTCGATCGCCTCCCGGCTCGGGATGCTTCCTACGATCGGGCATTGCCAGATCATCGGGTCGCCCTCGAAATACATCTGGGTCACGAGGCGCTGGGCGAAGGCGTGCCCGAAGACCGAGACGTGGATGTGGGCCGGCCGCCAGTCGTTCACCCCATTCGGCCAAGGGTAGGCGCCGGGCTTGACCGTGCGGAACCAGTAGCCGCCCTCGGCATCGGTGATGCAGCGCCCGCAGCCCCCGAAATTGGGGTCGAGGGCGGCCCGGTAGCCTTCCTTGTGATGCCGGTAGCGCCCGCCCGCATTGGCCTGCCAGACCTCGACCAGCACGCCGGGCAGCCCGCGGCCGTCCTCGTCCAGCACGCGGCCATAGACGATGAGGCGCTGGCCGATGGCCTCGCCCGTCTTGCCGAAGTTGTTGATGAGGTCGTTGTCGCGCGGCCCGAGCCGCTCGGGCCCGAACACGGGACCGGTCATCTCGGAGATGGTGGTCTCGAAGGACAGCAGCGCCTTCTGCGGCGAGCGCAGGATGGATGTCTTGTAGGACGGCGAGAAGGCGGGCGGGTGCCAGTCGCGGTCGCGCTGATAGTAGGGGCCGTCCCGCCGCATGAGCGTCTCCCGTTGTTGGCGGCCGTCAGGCGGTCGCGGCCGGCGTGTCCGCCTCGTCCGCCATGGCGGCGAGCGTCGCCTTGGCGATCTTGACGGCGTGGTTGGCGGCGGGCACGCCGGCATAGACGGCCACGTGCATCATCGCCTCGGCGATGTCCTGCGGCGTGGCTCCGGTGTTGCGCGTCGCCCGGATGTGGAGCGCGAGTTCGTCGTCGTGGCCGAGGGCCGCGAGCAGCGCCAGCGTGATCATGGAGCGCTCGCGCCGCGTCAGCCCCGGCCGCGACCACACCGACCCCCAGGCTCCCTCGGTGAGGAAGCGCTGGAAATCGGCATCGAAGGCGGTGGTCGCGGCGGCGGCGCGCGCGACATGGGCCGGGCCCAGGACGGCGCGACGGGTTGCAAGGCCCAGCGCCTCCCGGTCCACGATGTCGGCCTGCGGGGCCTCGTTCCGGTCCGTCATGGTTCCCTCGTCGTCGCCGGCCCGCTCACGCCGGCAGCCCCGCATAGTTCTCGGCGAGGCTCGTCTGCGCCGCGCGCGAGCCGGCAAGATAGTCGAAGTCCGCGCGCTGGACGCGGCGGCCGAAGGCATCCGTGTCGGGGAAGATGTGCAGGAGCGAGGTCATCCACCAGGAGAAGCGTTCGACCTTCCAGACGCGGGCGAGCACGCGGGCGGAGTAGTCGTCCAGCCCGGCGTGCGAGCGCTCGTGGTAGAGCTCGCCGAAGGCCTCCGCCAGGCACCCCACGTCGTGGGCCGCGAGGTTCAGCCCCTTCGCACCCGTCGGGGGGACGATATGGGCCGCGTCCCCGGCCAGGAACAGGCGGCCGAAGCGGAGCGGCTCGGCCACGAAGCTGCGGAGCGGGGCGACCGATTTCTCGAGCGCCGGGCCCGTCACCAGGCGCGCGGCCGTCCCGGGATCGAGCCGGCTGCGCAGTTCGTCCCAGAAGCGGTCGTCGGACCAGTCGGCGGCCTTCTCGCTCGTCGGCACCTGGACGTAGTAGCGGCTGCGCGTCGGCGACCGCATGGAGCAGAGCGCGAAGCCGCGCGCGTGATGGGCGTAGATCAGTTCCTCGGACACCGGCGGCCGGTCGGTCAGCACGCCGAGCCAGCCGAACGGGTAGACGCGTTCGAAGGTGCGCAGGGCGTCCGGCGGGGCGCTTCTGCGGGATACGCCATGGTAGCCGTCGCACCCGGCAATGTAGTCGCAGGCGAGCTCCCGCGCGACGCCTGCCGCCGTGAAGCGGACGACCGGACGATCGCCGTCGAAACCGTGCAGCGATACCCCGTCGGCCTTGTAGACCGAGACCGCGCCGGCCGCGTCCCGGGCCGCCATCAGGTCGCGCGTCACCTCGGTCTGGCCGTAGACCGTGACGGTCCGGCCCGTGAGGGCGCGGATGTCGATGCGGAGCCGGTCGCCGTCGAACTGCAGTTCGACGCCCTCGTGCGGCAGGCCTTCGCCGCGGAGCCGGGCCGCGACCCCGGCGCGCTCCAGTAGCGCGACGGTGCCTTGCTCGAGCACGCCCGCGCGGATGCGGGCGAGCACGTAGTCCCTGCTGCGCTGCTCGATGACGACGGTGTCGATGCCCTGGGCATGGAGCAGGCAGCCCAGCAGCAGCCCCGCGGGGCCTGCGCCGACGATGGCGACTTGCGTGCGCATGGGGTTCAGAACGGGTAGTGCTGCGGGCCCTCGATGGTGATCCATCGCAGGTCCGTGAACTCGTTGATGACGGCCTTGCCGCCGAAGCGGCCGTAGCCGCTGGCCTTCATGCCGCCGAACGGCATCTGGGCCTCGTCCGCGACCGTCGGGCCGTTGATGTGGCAGATGCCCGATTCAATGCGCCGGGAGACGGCCAGCGCCCGGGTGATGTCGCGGCCGAAGATCGCGGCCGACAGGCCGTATTCGGTATCGTTGGCGACGCGCACCGCCTCGTCGACGCCCTTGACCCTGACGATGGGCTTCACCGGGCCGAAGGACTCCTCGCCATAGACCCGCATGGCGGGCGTCACGTGGTCGAGCAGCGTGGCCTCGACCACCGTGCCGGTGCGCTTGCCGCCGCTGACCAGCGTCGCGCCCTTGGCGAGCGCGTCGGCGATCAGCGCGTCCATCTTCTCGGCCGATGCCCGGTCGATCATCGAGCCGAGCACGACATGGCCGCGCGGATCGCCGGCCGGAAGCCCGGCGGCCTTGGCGGCGAGCTTGGCCACGAAGGCGTCGGCCACGGCCTCGTCCACCACGAAGCGCTCGGTCGACATGCAGATCTGGCCCTGGTTCATGAAGGCCCCGAAGGCGGCGGCCTCGACCGCCTGGTCGATGTCGGCATCGTCGAGCACGATGAAGGGGGCCTTGCCGCCGAGCTCGAGCAGCACGGGCTTGAGGTGCTCCGCCGCGAGCCGGGCGATGATCCTGCCGACCTTGGTCGAGCCCGTGAAGTTGATACGCTTGATCGCCGGATGGGCGACCAGCGCCGCCACGATGGCGGGCGCATCCGCGGCCGCGTTCGAGATCACGTTCACGACGCCCGGCGGGAACCCGGCATCGTTGAGGACCTGCCCGATCAGGTGATGGGTGCCCGGGCAGGCTTCCGAGGAGCGCAGCACCACGGTGTTGCCGCAGGCCAGCGGCGCCGCGATGGCGCGGGTGCCCAGGATCACGGGGGCGTTCCAGGGCGCCATGCCGAGCACGACGCCGACGGGCTGGCGCACCGCCATCGACAGGATGCCGGGCTTGTCGGAGGGGATGACCTCGCCGGTGATCTGGGTCGTCAGCGAGGCCGCCTCGCGCAGGATGCCGGCCGCAAGGTGCACGTTGAAGCCGGCCCAGGGCGCGGTGGCGCCGGTCTCCTCCAGCATCAGCCTCGCAAAATCGCCGGCGCGGCTCTCCATGAGGTCGGCCGCCTTCATCAGGAGGGCGCGCCGGGCGTTGGGGCCGGTCTGCGACCAGGCCTCGAAGGCGCGGGCCGCGGAGGCCACCACCTTGCCGACGTCCGCCGCCGTCGCGGCCGCGGCCGTGGTGGCGAGGGCGTCGGTCATGGGATCGCGCCGCTCGAAGGTGGCCCCGTGCTCGGAGGCGGCCGTCGCCCCGTCGATGATGAAACCGATGGTGTCCATGATGGCTCCCGGGATGGTCTGTCGGTGAAGTCAGAAGCCGAGGACTTCGGCGTGGATGGACGCCTCGAGCCCGCCGTCGACCGGCAGGTTGACGCCGTTGATCCAGCGGGCGGCGTCCGAGCAGAGGAACAGGATGGCAGGGGCGATGTCCGGCGCCGTGCCGGCCCGGCCGACGCGCCCGATGTCGCTGTCGACGCGGGCGTCGCCGAACACCGTGCGGAACTCCTTCAGGATCGGGGTCTGGACCGGGCCCGGGCTGACGGCGTTCACCCGGATGCCCCGGGCGCGGTAGAGGTCCTGGTGCGCCGCCCGCAGCGTCCAGAGCAGCAGGGCTTCCTTGGAGACCGGGTAGCCGTCCTCCTCCTTGATGGCGAACTCGCGCACCACCTCCTCCGCGCTGGGGAAACCCTGGATGCCGACCAGCCCCTTGGCGCGCTCGAGATGGGCCCGCCACCCGTAGCCCGCGATCGAGGCCACGTTGACGATGGAGCCGCCCTCGCGCAGTTTCGGCGCCAGCGCCTCGGTCAGCGCCCGCAGGCCGTAGAAGTTGATCCCGAGCGTCTTGGCGGCGCCCAGCGTGCCCGAGACGCCGGCGACGTTGCAGAGCGCGTCGAGCCGCTCCGGCAGCCGCCCGGCGGCCTCGGCGATGGCCTCGGCGGAGGAGAGGTCCACCTCGATGAAGGAGGCCAGCGGCGCGCGGGGTTCGCGCCGGTCGAGCCCGATCACCTCGGCGCCGAGCGAGCCGGCAAGGTCCGCCGCGCGTGCCCCGATGCCGGAGGACACCCCCGTGATGACGATGGTCTTGCCGAACAGCATGGTCAGGATCCTTTCTGGCCGGAGGCCGGGGGCGGCAGCACGAGCCGGTAGCCGACGGGAAGCAGGCGCAGGCCCCAGCGCGCCTCGATGAGGCCCCACAGCCCCTTCGGGATGAAGAGCGCGAAGACGAGCGCGGTCGCCCCGAGGCCGACCAGGTACCAGACCCCGGCCGCCCCGAACCACGCCTCGATGGCGAAGAAGATCACCGCGCCGAGGATCGCGCCCTCGAAGGTGCCGAGGCCGCCGACCAGCACCATGAAGATCATGGAGGCGGTCCACTGCACGCTGAAATAGGTCTTGGGCTGGAACGTGATGGCGGTGGCGAGCCACAGGGCGCCGGCCAGCGCCGCCCCGAAGGCGGCGAGCACGAAGACGGTGCGCTTGATCGCCTGCACCTTGACGCCCACGGCGGCGGCGGCCGCCTCGTCGTCGCGGATCGCCTGGATGGCGGCGCCCGCCCTGCTGCGCAGGAGCAGGAAGAACAGGCCGAGCAGCAGCGCCATGCCGCCAAGCGCGCTCCAGTAGGTCAGCGCGTGGCGGGTCTCGGCCGGGACGGCGTTGAGGGCGATGAGCGAGGTGCCGGTCTCGCCCTGCACGAGGCCGTCGAGGTTGACGAGCAGGTGGGCGAGCTCGGCCACCACCCACATGCCGATCGCGAACTCCCCGCCCCGGAGCCGCAGCAGGGGGCCGGACATCGGCCAGGCGAGTGCCGCGACGAGGAGCGCCGCGAGCAGCAGCGCCGGGTAGACGCCCATCCCGGCATCCGCGAGCCGCACGGCGAGATAGGCCCCGAGGCCGAAGAAGGCCTGCTGCCCCACCGAGACGAGCCCCGCATAGCCCGCGAGCGCGTTCCAGGTCACGGCGAGGGTCACGTAGATGAACAGCGTCGTCAGCTTGTCGACCGCGTTGGCCCCGAACACGAAGGGACCCCCTGCGAGCAGGACGAGCGCCGCGCCGACGAGCCCGACCGAGACCGCCGAAGCCGGCGTCCAGCGCTGGATCGCGATGCCGTTCGGGGTCATGCGGAGCGCCCTCTCCAGGAGCGGAGGGACAGCGCCCGCGGGACGGCGAGGAGGCGGGCGAACAGGATCGCGAGGAAGGCCGCATGGCCGCCGATGAGGAAGCCCTGAGGGCTGATCTGCGCGCCCAGGCTCTGGGCGACGCCGAGCACGATGCCGCCGACCAGCGTGCCCCAGAGCGATCCGGCGCCCCCGATCACCGCGGCCTCGAAGGCGAAGATCAGCTGCGGGCCGCCCGCATAGGGGTCGAAGGTCGCCCGCATGCCGAGCGCGAAGCCCGCGAGGCCGACGGTCACCATGGCGAGGGCGGTCGCGGCCGCGGTCACGGTGCGGCCGTCCACGCCCACGAGGCCGACCGTGTCGGCATCCTCGGCCGTCGCCCGGATGGCGCGGCCGAAGGGGGTCCGGGTCAGGAACAGGTGCAGGCCGCCCAGCACCGCGACGGCGGTCGCGAAGATCAGCGTCGCGAGCTGGCCCACATAGATGTCGTCCGTCAGCGCCCAGGAGTCGTAGGACAGCGACCCGAGATAGGGCGCGAGCGAGCGCGTGTCCGCGCCGAACAGCTCGAACAGCAGGTTGTCGACCACGATGGCGAGCCCGAAGGTGCTCAGAAGCGGCACCAGGAGCCCGCCGCGCATGCTGCGGTCGAGCACGAGGCGCTGCAGCAGGAGCCCGACCAGGCCCATGAGGGGCAGGACGATCAGCAGGCCCAGGAAGGGAGAGACGCCGAAGCGGTCGGCCAGCACGAAGAGGGCGAAGGCCGCCAGCACGGCGAGGCTGCCATGGGCGAGGTTGATGACCCGCATGACGCCGTACATGAACGACAGGCCGCAGGCGATCAGGGCATAGTAGCCCCCGAGCAGCACGCCCTGCAGGATCTGGTTGATCCAGTCGGTCACGAGGCGGCCCTCCGTCGTCCGCCGAGGCCGAAATAGGCGTCGGTGACGGCTTGCCGGCCGCAGTCGCGCGTCGAGCCTTCGAGCACGATGCGGCCCTCGAGCATGCAGATCACGCGGCTCGCGACCGCGAGCGCGCGGCCGAGATCCTGCTCGACCAGGATCACGGTGGTGCCGCCGGCGATCAGCCCTTCGAGCGAGGCGTAGACCCGGTCGACCACCAGGGGCGACGGGCCGAGCGACACCTCGTCGAGCATCAGCAGGTCGGGATTGGTCATCAGCGCCCGGCCGATGGCGGTTGCCTGCGCCTCGCCGCCCGACAGGGTGCCGGCCCGCGCCCCGCGCCGCTTCACGAGATTGGGAAAGGCGGCCATGACGGCCTCCACGGTCCAAGGCCCGGGCCGGCCCGCGGCGCGCGCGAGAAGCAGGTTCTCCTCGACCGTCAGGGAGGCGAAGAGCCGCCGCCCCTCGGGCACCAGCGCGATCCCGCGCGCGACCCGGCTATGGGCGGGCAGGGCGGTGATGTCGTGCCCGTTCAGGCGGACGCGGCCGGCCGTCGAGGGATGCGCGCCCGCGATCGAGCGCAGCAGGGTGGTCTTGCCCGCCCCGTTGGCGCCGACGAGCGCGACCGTCTCGCCGGGCTCGATCGCGACGGTGACCTCCCGCACGGCCTGCAGGAGGCCGTGCCGGACGTCGAGCCGCTCGACCGACAGCAGGGTCAAAGCGGCCCCCCGCCGAGATAGGCCCGGATCACGGCCGGGTCGGCCATCACGGCCCCGGGCTCGCCGTCCGCGATGATGCGGCCCCCGTCCATGCAGATCAGCCGCTCGGCCACCTGCAGCAGGAGATGGACGATGTGCTCGATCCACACGATGGCGATGCCGCGCCTGCGCAACTCGCCGATGACGCCGACGAGTTCGCCCGCCTCGCCGTCGGTCAGCCCGCCGCCGATCTCGTCGAGCAGCAGCACGGCGGGGTTGGTGGCGAGCGCGCGGGAGAGCTCCAGCCGCTTGCGGTCGAGCAGCCCGAGCGTCTCGGCGCGCCGGTTGGCGACGGCCAGCATGCCGCAGAGCCGCAGCGCGTCGATGCCCCGGTCGTAGGCAAGATCCCGGGCGAAGCCGCCGCCGTTGGTCGCCGCCACGAAGGCGTTCTCGAACACCGTCATGCCGTTGAACGGGCGGGGCACCTGGTGGGTGCGCACGAGGCCGAGCCGCGCGCGGGCCGGCGCCGGCACGTCCGTCACGTCGGCGCCCTTGAAGCGGACGGTGCCGCCGGTCGGGGTGTGCGCCCCCACCAGGATGCCGAGGAAGGTCGTCTTGCCGGCCCCGTTGGGGCCGACGATGCCGACCGCCTCGTGGCTCGCCATGGCGAAGTCGATGCCCTCGAGCACCACGAGCGCGTCGAACCGCTTGCCGATGCCGGCCGCCGCAAGGATCGGCTCGTCGGGCGCAAGGCTCATTTCTGGTTGAAGGCGACGAGCTTGCCGCCGACCGGCACGTTCGGATCGGTGACATGCTCGGTCACGACGTAGTCGAGCTTGAACTTCGACCCCGCGGGCGCCTTCACCCATTGCGTGCCGATGATGGGGCCCGAGGCGACGTTGGGGACGGGACCGCTGGTGAAATCGACCTTGCCCGCGATGGTGACGGTGTTCAGGCTCGCGAGCGCCTTGGCCACCGCGGGCTTGGCCTTGGGGTCGGCGCTCGCCTTGAGGGCGTCCATCCCGGCGTCGAGCAGGGCGAGGCTGGCG
The DNA here is from genome assembly GCA_964252065.1 of uncultured Lichenihabitans sp. GTDB lineage: Bacteria > Pseudomonadota > Alphaproteobacteria > Rhizobiales > Beijerinckiaceae > Lichenihabitans. The sequence continues at coordinate 3,109 of CAXUMV010000004.1, read as the reverse complement.
CCGAGCTGCTGCGTCCACTGCTTGCCCGACGCCGTTTCGTAGCCGTCGGCGAGCTCGTGGCCCCCGACGCCCGTGAGCGAGGACTTGTAGGGAAAGGCCTTGTGCCAGTAGGCGGCGCTCGAGATGTTGTGCCCGAGCTCGCCGAGCGCCTCCATGCCGTCGGGGAACAGGCCGGTCTTGGCGACCTGGCAGATCTTGACCTGCCGCGCGTAGCCCTGCTGCGCCGCCTGGCGCCAGAAGGCCGCGAAGTCGGGCGGGATCGGGAAGGAGTTGAAGATCTCGCACTTCTCCTTCTTGAACAGCGCGATCTGGGCCGAGTAGTCGGTGGTGCCGTCCTCGTAGGGACCGGGATCGACGATCGTGTAGCCTTCCTTGGCCAGCAGGGGCGCGAGGTTCGCCCGGATGGCGTTGCCGTCGGCGTCGTTGGGGTAGAGGACGCCGACCTTCCGGTTCGTCTCGATCAGCTTCCACTGCGAGGCGTAGGTCTGGAAGAACTCGCCCACCCCGAAGCCGAAGTGGTAGGTCCACTTGAAGGGCGAGGGCTGGCCGGGCTTGGCGCCCCGGCCGAAGTACCAGGCCTGCCACGGCACGATCGTGGACAGGCAGGGGACCCCGGACCCTTCGCAGGCGTCGGCGACCGGGTTGACGACCTCGGGCGTCGAGACCGCCAGCATCAGGTCGATGCCGTCGCTGTTGATCAGCGTCTTGGCGAGCTGGCTCGCGCGCGAGGGGTCCGACTGGGTATCCCGGTCGAGGATCTGCACCGCATAGGTCTTGCCGCCGACCGTCAGCCCGCCGACGAGCGCCTTGCGGGCGAGGTCGAGCACGTAGCCATCCGTCTGGCCGAAGCCGGCGAGCGTCCCGGTCCGCGGGCTGATGAAGCCGACCTTGAGGACGTTCTCCGTCCCGGCCGCCCAAGCGCCGTTCGACCCCGCCGCGAGCGCGAGGCCGCCCGCCCCGGCCCCGGCCAGCACGGCACGCCTCGAGGGTGTCCAATGGTCTTCGGCCGCCTTCGTCATCGTCGTTCTCCTCCCGCGTGTGGATGGGTCCGGCTTCTGCGGCCGGCTCAGATCGGATAGTGCCCGGGCCGGCTGGACACGGTGATCCAGCGCAGCTCGGTGAATTCGTGGATCGCCGCGACCCCGCCGAGCCGGCCGTAGCCGCTCGCCTTGACGCCGCCGAACGGCATCTGGGCTTCGTCGTGGACGGTCGCGCCGTTGACGTGGCAGATGCCGGACTCGATCCGCTGGGCGACCGCGATCGCCCGCCCGACGTCGCGCCCGAACACGGCGGACGACAGGCCGTACTCGGTGTCGTTGGCGACCCGGACCGCTTCGTCGACGCCGCTGACCCGCACGATCGCCACGACCGGGCCGAAGGACTCCTCGGCATAGATCGCCATGTGGGGCGTCACGTGGTCCAGCACGGTGGCGTCGAGGAAGGTCCCGTTCGCATGGCCGCCGCACAGCAGCTGCGCCCCCTTGGCGACCGCATCCCTGACGAGGCCGATCACGCGATCCGCCGCATCGCGCCCGACGACCGAGCCCAGCGGGGCCTGGCCCTTGCGCGGATCGCCGGCCACCAGGGTCAGCGCCTTGCGGGTCAGCCGTGCCGCAAAGGCATCCGCCACGGCCGCGTCCACGACGATCCGCTCGGTCGACATGCAGATCTGGCCCTGGTTCATGAAGGCGCCGAAGGCCGCGGCCTTGACGGCCTCCTCGAGGTCGGCGTCGTCGAGCACCAGGAGCGGCGCCTTGCCGCCAAGCTCGAGAACCGCGGGCTTGAGGTGGCGCGCGGCCGACTGCGCCACGATGCGGCCGACCCGCGTCGAGCCGGTGAAGTTTACGCGCCGGACCGCGGGGTGGGCGATGAGCGCGTCGACGATCTTGGCGGCATCCGCCGGGGCGTTGCTGATCACGTTGACCACGCCCTCGCCGAGCGCGCTGTCGCGCATCACGTCGCCGAGCAGGCGATGGACGCGCGGACAAATTTCGGACGCTTTGAGCACGATGGTGTTGCCGCAGGCGAGCGGCACCGCCATGGCGCGCACGCCCAGGATCACCGGCGCGTTCCAGGGCGCGATGCCGAGCACCACGCCGACCGGCTGGCGCACCGCGAAGGCCGTCATGCCGGCCTGGTCGGAGGGGATGATCTGGCCGGCGACCTGCGTCGTCAGGGCGGCCGCGTCGCGCAGCATCGCGGCGCCGAGCTCGACGTTCAGCCGCGCCCAGAGCGGGGTCGCGCCGGTCTCCTCGATCATCGCCAGGACGAGGTCGGCCTCGCGCGCCTCGAGCAGGGCCGCGGCCCGCAGGAGGCCGGCCCGGCGCCGGCCCGGTCCGCAGGCCGACCAGGCCGGGAAGGCCCGGGCGGCGGCCAGCGCGGCGCCGGCGGCATCGGCCACGGTCGCCGCCGCGGCGCGGCTCGCGACGCTCCCGGTGACCGGGTCGCGCCGCTCGAAGCAGGCGTGATCCGCCGCCGCCCGGTCCTGGTCCTGCACGAGGAGGGAGACGTCGAACACGCTGGGCACCTCCCTCTTTCGGCCGTCGAATGCGGCGGTGCTGATTATGGCTCAGCTGGGTCGCAGGCTAGCCGTTCGCGATCGAGCGAAAAATGCACTTTTCGAGCTTCTTGTTGTACTTTTGATGTGGTTGTAAGCTCCGCTTCTCTGGTTCGTCATCGCGAGGCGCGCAGCGCCGTGGCGATCCACGCCAAGGCGGGAAAGCCCCACGATGGACGGTCAACAGCGGTTTTCCTCGATGCAGCCTGGTACGATGCGTCCATGAGCTTGTCGGCGTCCGGGATGCGCGGCTCTCCGCCGGAGACCAAGGGGCCGCACCGGCCGCGGTCCGCCGTCATGGCGGCCATCATGACCCCGCGCCTGACGCCGGCCGTATGGTCGCTCGCCCCCTCCGACCGGACCCCGATGGTTCATGCCTTCCTGGTCCTGCAGGGGAGGGCGGAGTTCGCCCCGGCCGAGGGGGCGGCGCTCGCGTTGAGCGCCCCGAGCCTGCTCTGGCTGCCGCGCGACGCGCGCGGCGTGTTCAGGCTGGACGCCGGCAGCGAGGGCTTCACCTGCACGGTCGCCGAGGACCTGGTGTGGCGCATCCTG
>CAXUMV010000003.1:26308-26567 GCA_964252065.1 uncultured Lichenihabitans sp. | reverse complement strand
GGCACGGTGCAGGATGTCGCGATGCACCCGCTCCTCGCCGCCGCGCGTGAAGATGGATACGAGCAGGCAGGCCGCGACGTTGAAGGTCAGGCCCCAGAGCGCCGAATGGATCGTCAGGGGCCAGCGCCCCCAGGGTAGATCCAGGAACAATCCTTCGAACATCACGAGGCCGGGCGGCTCGGTGAAGACGACCAGGAGGATGCCGAGGATCAGCCCGGCCAGGGCCACGATCAGCACCGCGAGGACGATCAGGTCGCGC
>CAXUMV010000003.1:15655-26298 GCA_964252065.1 uncultured Lichenihabitans sp. | reverse complement strand
AGGCCCAGAAAGGCCGGCAGCAGTTGCGCCGAAAGGCTGAGCGCCACCGATCCGACGAGGGCGGCGGGGAGCGGCGCCGCCGAGGCGAGCAGCGCGAGCGCCGCGTAGGTCGCCGCCATGGTGATGCGCGCGGCGAGCCGGCGCCCGTCGGGATCCAAGGCCGGGAGCACGTACCGGCACACAAGGTCGATGGCGATCACGTGGGCGCCGGACCCGGCGAAGAAGGCGACGACGATCTGCAGCGAGGCGGCGAGCAACACGACGAAGAGCACGGCGATGAAGCCGTCGAGCGCCTCCAGCCGCCCGATCACGCCTCCGAAGGGGCTGGCGTCCTGGTTCACCATCCATGTCGCCAGCAGGGGAGCGGTGAGAAGAAGGAGGCCGCCGCCAAGCGCCGCCACCATCCAGGTCTGGCTGAACGCGAACCCCGCCCGCGAGGTCGTGGTCATCGTCAGGAACGCCATCCCGGGGCTGAGCACGATGCCGATCAGCGACAGCGCAAAGGACAGGATCGCGGCCGTGGTCCAGGGCCCGCCGAGCGCCACGTCCTTCCCCAGGCCACGCGTATATTGCAGCACGCCGGGGATCCTGTCGGCGACGGTTCCGGCCGGCACTGGGATCGAGGCCGTCCAGGCCGGCCCCGATCCCGGCGTCAGGACCACGGCGCTTCCCATGGCGATCAGCAGCACGACCACCAGGACGGATTGCGCCGCGACGCCGTAGACGATGCCCCGCCAGCCCCCGATGGTGGCGGCGAGGAACAGAAAAAAGCCGGACACCCAGATCGCCGTGAGCCGGGTGACCATCCCGCCGGTCGCGCCGCCCAGAAGATCGCCCAGTTGCGACAGCGCGCCGGCCGCGAACGGGACGGCAAACAGCATCACGAGGCCCAGCAGCAGGACCCGCAGGCCGACGCTGCCGTAGTAGGTGCCGAACAGCTCGACGGGCGACCGGCAGCGCATCAGGCGCGCGGCGAGCCAGAGGCGCTTCTGGACCAGGGCCCCGCACAGGGCCACCACGACCAGACCGAGCGCCACATGGCTATACTGCAGGCCGAAGCGCGCCACTAGGCGCAGGTGATCCGGCAGGTCGAGGCTGGCCAGGGCGACGCCGAGGCCGCCGAAGATCATCGTCCAGCCCGGCAGCACGCCGCCGGCGTCCAGGAAGGCGTCGCCGCGCCCCGCCCGCCCGCCGCTGAGCACCGCCAGGTAGATCGACACGGCGGCGTAGAGGCCCAGCAGGACGGCGAGCAGGGCCGTCATGGTGCGGACCGCCCAGTTCCGTCCCGGCCGGCGCGGAAGCTGCGGATCACGTCGAAGCTCTCGAAGGCGCCCCGCGCGCCCCGCGAGGTGACCAGAAAGAACATCACGGCCACAAACAGCGCGACGAAGCCGCCCACCCCCGTCCAGTACCGACCCTGCCACACGGCGGGCTCGACCAGGACGCTCAAGCCGAAGGCAAGGAGCGCGACGAGATAGGCCACCAGCCCGAGCGCGAGCTCGCGCGGCGAGAAATCCGTCCCCGTGACCGCGTTGACGATCAGGTGCCCGACGAACCCGGCAAGGATCGCGGCGAACGCGCCTGCGAGCGCGACGGCGCCGCCCGTCCCGAACCCAAGGTGGACCAGGGCCGCGGCAAGCAGGACGACCGGGAGCCAGATCGTCACGAGGAGGGCGTGACGGTCGAGCGTGGCCGTGCGCGGATCGGGGGCGGGCAGCGGCGTCATGGACGGCGATCTCCGGGCGGCCCTCAGTCGTCGTCCTTACCGCCCTGGCCCGGCGCGGGCGGGGGGAAGTTGCGGAACGACATGCCGCCCGCGCTGCCGAGGTTCTCGAGCGGCAGCCCGAGATCCTTCATCAGCCCGTCCACGAAGGCGACCTGCGTGCGGTACTTCATGGCCGAGTTCACGACGCGGTCGCTGATGTTGCCCTCGCTGCCACCACCCCCGCCGGGGGCCGTCTCGGACGGACTGTTGAGGCCCGGCAACCCGTCGACCTGCAGGATCTTGATCGACTCGATCTTCTCCATCGGCTTGACGGTCTCGCGGATGATGTTGGGCAGCGACTTGACGAGGTTCTCGTAGATGGTGCTGCGGCGCGAGGCGTCCGAGCGCATGTTCTCCGACTCGTTGAGCAGCCGGTTGCCCTCCGCCTCCTTGGCGTAGCGGACCTCCGACGCGTTGGCTTCGGCGATGTCCGCCAGGGCGCGCTGCTCGGTCGCCTCCTTGTCGGCCCGCGCGATGGCGACCAGCCGCTGGGTCTCCCGCTCCACCTTGGTCGAGGCATCGATCAGCTCGATCCGCCGGGTGCGGTTGGCGATCTCCTCGGCTCGGACCGAATCCACCTGCTCCTCGACGCCGGCGAGCGCCTTCATGGCTTCGGCGGCTTCCGTCTTGGCGTGCGCCTCCTCGATCGACTTGTTGATCAGCGCGATCAGCCGCTCCTTGTCGACGATCTCCACGTCCTTCTGCTGCTCGATCTCGAAGCGATCGATGTAGCGGCGGGCCGCGATGCGCATCTCGTCGACCCGGCGGTTCACCGCGATCGTGGCATCCTCGATCTGGCGGTAGGCGTCCGTCTCGGCGAGCTTGATGGTCTGGTTCTTGGCGATCTCGAGCTGCACGATCTCCTCGTCCTTGCGCAGCCGCTCGAGATCGACCGCGTAGCGCTTGAGAATGGTCGCGCGTTCCTGCTCGGCGGCGGCCTCCTCGTTGACGATGCGGATCTGCTTGTCCCGCTCGACCCCGAGGATCTCGAGGGCCCGCGAGGTGGCGATCCGGATTTCCTCGACGTCCCGCTCCTTCTCGATCCGGGTCTGGCTGGCTTCCGCCGCGGTGGTCGCCTCGACGATCGAGAGGGTCTGGCGCGAGCGGATGTCCTGCTCCTTCACCTTGCGCTCGTTCTCGATGCGGTCGGCCTCGATCTCCTGCCGCGTCGCGATGCGGCGGCTCTCGAGGGCCGTGCGGGAGTCGATCTCCGCCAGTTCGGTGTCGCGCTGGCGCTCGATCTCCAGCGTGCGGATCTCGGTCGCCGTGTTGATGCGCTCGGCCTCGATCGCGCGGTCCCGGGCGATCCGGGTCCGCTCGGCTTCCTGCTCGGTGCGGACCTGGGCGTTGGTGATGCTGATCGAGGAGGTCGACCGCTCCTCCTCGATCTCGGCCAGCTGGGCGACGCGGCGGATCTCGATGGCGCGGGACTGCTCGATGCGGGCGTATTCGAGGTCGCGGTCGATCTCGAGGGCGCGTTGCTCGGCCTGGTAGTCGCGGAGCTTGATGTCGATGCGCGCTTCGTTCTCGATCTGGTTGCGCAGCCTGCGGCGCGCCTCGATCTGCTCGGTGAGCTGCGTCAGGCCCTCGGCGTCGAAGGCGTTCGAGGGATTGAACACGCCGATGTCGGTCTGGTTGAGGCTGGTCAGCGAGGCGTTCTCGAGCTCCAGCCCATTGGTGACCAGCGTGCGGGCCGCCAGCTCGCCGACGGCCTGCATGAACGGGCCGCGGCCGGTATGGATATCGTCCATGGTGAGGGTGGCGGCCACGGTCGCCAGGGCGTCGGCGAAGCGGCTCTGGACCATCTCCTTCAGTTCGCCCGGTTCGCGGATCCTGTCGCCCAGCGTCCGCGCCGCGATCGACACGCCCTCCCGGGTCGGGATCACCCGCACCGTGAACTCGGCGACGATGTCGACCCGCATCTTGTTGCGGGTGATCAGCGACTGCTCGCCGAGCCGGCGGATCTCGATCGGCATGGCGTTCATGTTGACGACGGTGATGTCGTGCACGATCGGCACCACGAAAGCGCCCCCGCCCATCACCACCCGCTCGCCTCCGAGCCCCGTGCGCACGAAGCTCTGGTCCTTGGAGGAGTGGCGGTACAGCCAATGCAGCAGATACACCGCGATCGCGACGACGATCGTCAGCAGGATCAGGATGGCAATCGCGTCCGTGCCGGTCATGACCTCGACTCCTGGGAGATGAGCGAAACGCTCAGTAACGGTCCTTGCCGGCGACCGTGAGGACGATCATGGCGGCGACGATGAGGTTGAAGAGGTCGGCAATTGTGTAGAGCACGATGACACCCGTGTTGTGTCCGGCGCCGATGACGTTCTCGACGAAGAACAGGATCGGGTAGATGGCCCATCCGATCGTGAAGATGAGGCGGATCCAGAAGAAGCCGAGGCGCATCTCCTTGGAGGAGGCGCGGACCACGGTGCTTTCCGCGCCGAAATAGGCTTCGCCCAGGATGTAGAGCCAGAAGGCGATCGACAGCAGCACCCCGAGCGTCGGATTGAAGACCCCGGCATCGCCGAGATAGCGGCTCAGCACCATCAGAACGGCCGCGACCGTGGCGCGCCAGAACACGCCCGACGGCACCGGCCCGGCGATGCGCGCGTAGAAGAACAATGCTGCGACCTGCATCGGCTGCACGGTGAACCACGCCGTGTAGCGATAGGCCGCCGACATCGTATGCCCGGCGAGCCAGACCGTGCCGGCCTCGCTGTAACCGAGGCAGGAGGCCAGCAGCGCGACCCCCTTCAGCGCCAGCGGGATGCGCCAGCGCTCCGACACCCACGACAGGCCCAGCAGGGTCAGCAGCGCGGTCGCGGCGGTGGCGATCATCGCGGTGCCGAACGAGGAGGCCACGATGTCGCTGGACGAGAACAGGGTGCCGAACATCAAGGATCCTCAGACTTGCGATCGGATGTGCGGGGAGCGGCCGTAGAGGGCCACCATGGGCAGGATCAGCAGGCCGAAGATGAACTGCTGCCACTCGTATTTCAGGCCGATGCCGATCAGGAAGGCGGTCAGCACCTGCAGCACCAGCACGCCGATGACCGTGAAGCCGTAGCCGCCATAGCCGCCGAGCAGCGAGGTGCCGCCGATGACCACCGCCGCCAGGGTCGTGAACAGGTACTGGTCGCCGACCCCGATGAAGCCGCCGCCGCTCCATCCCAGGAGGAGCGAGCCCGTGAGCGCCGCAAAGCCGCCGCTGATCGTGTAGGCGATCGTCCAGTACTTGAATTCGGAGATGCCGATCAGCTTGGCCGAGCGCCGGTTGCCGCCCAGCGCGTAGATGTGGCGGCCGAAGGCCGAATAGCGCAGGCCCACGATGACGATGACGGCGAGCACGATCCAGAACAGGATGGTGGGCGGGAAGCCGAGCCCGAAGACTTCCCCGTTCATGGCCGCAAAGTTGCGGAGCCAGTCGGGCACGGTGCCGAACACGTTGCCGCTGTAGGCCGAGCCGATGCTGGTGAGGATCTGCGTCAGCCCCGACACGGCAAAGCCCATGCCGAGGGTCAGGATCAGGGCCTGTCCCTGCAACCGGAACGACAGGATGCCGTACAGGAAACCGATCGCCCCGCCGACGGCCACGATCACGACGACGGCCAGCCAGGACGGAACCCCGAGCCCGATCACGTAGAGCAGCCCGATGTTGGACGCCCCGATCACGAAGGGGATCGACAGGTCGAGCCCGCCCATGAGCGCCACGAGGGTCTGGCCGATGCAGGCGATCCCGAGGAAGGCGGAGAACAGCAGGATCGCCTTCACGTTGGCGGCCGACACGAAGCCGCTGATCGTGAAGGAGCTCACCACCACGAGCGCCACGAGCACGATGAGCCCGATGAACGCGCTGCGGCCATGCTCGAAGCGGGCGCTGACCTTGAAGGCGAACACCAGGATGGCTTCGAGCACCAGGAAGGCGATGAGGTTGCCGACCGTGCGGAAGCCCGGCACCGAGGCCGCAACGATCAGGTAGGCGACGAGGAGGGCCGCCATCACGACGATGAGGACGCGGTTCGAGGCCCAGGCCGATGGCGTCCCGGCCGGACACTCGGTCGTCTCCTCCACGAGCGCCGAGGCGACGCGCGTCTCGTAGGCGACCGCGATGTAGTTCGCGACCCAGAATAGGACCGCGGCCGTGACCAAGGTGTAGAGGATGACGAGCTGGGCCTGGAGCCCCTGGTAGAAGCCGAGCCCGAAGCCGATGGCGGCGATCACCAGCGCCAGGCTGAGATTGAACCACAGCAGGACCGGCGAGCGCGGGATCGCAAGCGCCAAGGGCTTGGGATGGGGATCGTGCAGCATCGTCATGGGGCGAGGGCTCCCCCCACGCCCGCGTGGCTCTGGTTGCCGACGACCACGAACAGGAGCAGGACGAATAGGCCAAGCACGACGTAGAAGAACACGCCGAAGCGGCGCGCCGTCGCCTCGACCACGATGGCGCGGGCCAGGACCGCGACCACGGCCAGGGCAGCGGCGGCTCCCAGGGCGAAGCGCTGGAGGCCCGTGAGCACGAGGCCCGCCGCTTCGCCGGAGCTTTCCGCGGGCGGCAGCAACAGATAGCGGCCGAGGAGATCGGACGGCGGCAGCGCGGGCGGGATCGCGCCCTCGGGCGCCAGCGCCGTCACGGCAGCGTCGAAGGTGCTGACCTGGAGCATGATGCCGAGCACCACCGCGCCGAGCACCACGAAGGCGCCGAACGGCGACACGAAGGCGATGTGCCGGCTGATCACCGGGATCAGCAGGGTCAGGAGCAGCGAGGCGACCAGGATCAGCCCATAGAAGAGCTGCGTGACGAAGGCCTGGATGGCTCCGAAGTCGAAGGTCGCCAGCACGTAGCCGATCAGGAACAGGTTGATGGCGCCCAGCAAGGCGCCCGTCACGCCGCCCCGGCCGCCCGCGAGGCTGACCCCGCCCAGCACGAGCGCCGTCACGGCGGTGAGCGTGAGGTTCGTGCCCTGCGTCGGGTCGCCCGAGGCGATCAGCGCCGTGTAGGCCAGCGCCGCGAGGCCGACGAACAGGCCGGCGATCACGTGAGCGCCGGCGCGCACCACGTAGATGCGCACCCCGCTCGTGTAGGCGGCGCGCTCGTCGTAGCCCATCAGGCGAAGGTTGGCGTAGAACGGGGTGAGCGTGAACAGCAGCCACCCGCCGGTCGCGAGCAGGATGATCAGCAGGATCGGGGAGAAGATCGTGGTGCCTGTGCCCCACGATCCCATCCAGTCGGGCGCGGCGCCCCCCGGGCGCGGCAGGATCACGAGATTGATGCCCGACAGGGCCAGGAACCCGCTCAGGGCCACGATGATGGGCTGCACGCGGACGAACAGGATCAGCATCGCGAAGGCGAGCTGGTAGAGCACGCCGATGCCGAGGGCGACGACGAAGACGCCGAACGGCCCGGTCACAAGGTCGAGCCCGTTCAGCTTGACCACGATGACGTTGATGAAGGCGACCAGGGGACCGACCGCGAGGTCGACGGTGCCGCGGCCCGCGACCGCCAGAGCCATCAGCGTGTAGGTGGCCAGGACGAGCGGGGCCGCGACCGCGATCGCCCCGCCGATGCCCGACATCGAGACGAGGTTCGGCCCGCGGATCACCGCGGCCGCGAGCAGGATCGCGAGAAGCGTGATCGGCACCAGCAGGTAGGTTTGCGCGGGGTCACGCCGGGCGGCCATGAGGGAGTGGAACGCTTTCTGTTCGAGCGATCGCGCCTCCTCCCGTGCGGGAGAAGGCGCCCGGCGGTCAGAGGTTGATCACGCGCCGGCCGGACGGCCGATCGTTGCGGCCGGAGCCCGCGCGGAAGTCGGCTGTCCCGGCGCTGCCCCGCGGGGTGCCGGACTGGCTCCGCCGCTCGGGATCGTTGCCGACGATCTTGTTCAGCACCGGCGTGATGACGCCCTTGAACTTGACGGGATCCTCGGAGGTCGGGAAATGGCCACCGCTGAAGATCACGCATTCCGAGTTCTTGACCTTCTCGGCGGTGCGTTCCGTCATCTCGGGAGTGCAGGCGAAGTCGTACTCGCCGGTCAGGAAGTAGATCGGCAGCTTGCCCGAGATCTTCTGGCACTGGTCGCGGAAATCGGAATCGACGCTGTAGAAGTACAGGTCGCCTTTGAAGATGCCGGGACCACCCTGGGCGTAGTACCACCACGTCTCCCAGCGATATTCGTCGGGGGACTCGGGCGACATCAGGCCGAAGACGGCGGTCGCCACCACCTCCCCGCCATGGATGTGGGGATGGTGCAGCGGGTCGATCCACCAGCCCGGCGAGTGGTCGCACGCCTCGAGGGCGATGAGCGCGGAGAACTCGTTCTCGTAGCGCAGGGCGAGCGCGAGGCAGACGTTGCCGCCCATGGACTGGCCCATGACGACCGGCTTGCGCAGATCGAGCGCCCGGCAGAACGCGACGATGAACTCGCAGTAGAACTTGGTCGTAAGCTTGTACTCGTCCTCGAGCAGGTAGAAGTCCGCCGGCGGGATCGACTTGCCGTGCCAGGGCATGTCGAAGGCGATCACCCGGAAGTTCTGCGTGATGTCGGGGTCGCAGAGCTGGTGGCGGTACTGCCGCCCGTCCGTCCCGGCCGTGTGCAGGCAGACGAGCGGGATGCCCTCGCCGGTTTCCTCGTAGTAGGTGCGGTAGGTCTTGCCCTCGCATTGGACGTAGACGTAGCGCCCGACGATCGGGTCGTGTGTGTTCATCGCGATCTCTCGGGGTTAGACGTTGCGCATGAGCGAGAGCATGCGGGTGAGGGCCCGCAGGTTCTGCCAGAACGGCAGGGTGTTCCCCACGATGCTGAGCTGCTTGTGCAGCGGGTGCGCCATGGCCCAGATGTCGTTGAACATCGGCGGGGGGATGGGCTGGGAGAACTTGGCCCAGGCGCTGCTCGGCGCCTTCAGGCCGAAATCGAACCCCATGTCGTTGGGCGCAAGGCCCTCGGAGATGCGCTGGATCTTGCCGCCCCGCACCTCGATCAGGTAGTCGGTCTCGTCGACGCCGAGCACGAAGCGGTTCGTGAAGAACCGGCCGGTCACGGGCAGGATGCGGTCCTCGTTGACGAGCCGCGCCCAACGCTCGATCCATTCGAGATCGAAGCTCTTGCGGCCTCCTCCATAGCGGCTCATGCGGTTCTCCTGGGATGACGGTGGGCCATGGTCGGACGCCTCAGCTCGGCAGCGGTTGAGTGGCCGGGCCGTAGAGGGCCGTGAACGAGGACACCTCGATGGTGGCGGGCAGGACCGCCGCCGAGAATGCCGTGAGATCCGCCTCGACCGGCAGGTCGATGCGGTCGGCCTTCAAGGCGTAGAGCGTGAAGATGTAGCGATGCGCCCGGTCGGGCGGCCACGGGCCGCCGTACCCCGCCGCAAAGCCCGGGATCTTGAACGTCACGTAGTCGCTGTTGAGCTCCAGGCTGCCCGCCGGCATCAGCGGCGACCGGCTGGCGCCCTCGGGCAGGTCGCGGCATGCGGCTGGGATGTTCAGGACCAGCCAGTGCGCGAAGGCCCGGGGGAAGTTGAACGCCGCCGGCAGATCGGGATCGGTGATCGACAGCGCGTAGGACCGCGTCCCCTCGGGCGTGCCGGACCAGACGAGGCGGGGCGAGATCCTGCTGTCCTCGGAGAAACGCCGCGGGATCCAGTCTCCCGGCCTGATCTCGGGTGCCGTGAGCTGGAACAGGTCGGCCGCGGCCCTTGGGGAAAGCGGGGGAGGGGTCATGGGGACCGCGCCGGGACGAGCGCCCGCCGATCCGGTGGGAACCGGACGGGGCACCGGCCGCCCGTCCTCGGCGGCAGGGGACCACCACCCCGCGCCCGCGGCCGCGGGCGACGCCGGGGCGGTGTGCTCGGCATCGCGGTTGTCGTTGGCCGCCTCGGCGCCGAGCGCCGCGCCGAGGCGGCGGCCGAACATCGCGTTCAGCAGCACGTGCCCGTCGTAGGGAGGCTCGAAGCTGAAGGCCACGGCCCCGTTGCGGAACACGTGCACGCGCGTGCAGAGATTGAGGAACTCCTCGATCTCGCTCGACAGGAACAGGACGGCGTTGCCGCGGGCCGCGAACTCGCGCAGGTTGCGGTAGAGATCGAGCTTGGCCCCGATGTCGATGCCGCGGGCCGGATCGTTCAGCACGAGGACGGCCGGCTTCTCGGCGAAGGCCCGGGCGATCAGCACTTTCTGCTGATTGCCGCCCGACAGCGACGTGATCAGGTTGGCGCGGCTCCCCATCTTGACCGCGAGCTTGCTCGACTCCCACTCGAAGACGGGGGTCAGTTTGGTCGCGTTGACCAGGTTGAGGACGCCCCCGGCCCTGTACTCGCGGTAGACCGGCATCAGCAGGTTCTCGAAGATCGACAGGTTGGCGAAGATGCCTTCCTTCTTGCGATCGCCGCTGACGTAGCTGATCTTGTTGGCCCGGGCGGCCTGCAGGCCGTCGATGGCGTGAGCGCTTCCCTCCCTGAAGAGGGTGATGCGGCCCGACTCCAGGCTTTGGACGCCGGCGACGCAGCGCACGAAGTCCGCCTGACCCTGGCCGTCGAGACCCGTGATGCCGAGGATCTCGCCGGGGTAGACGGTGAGGCCGATCGGCGCCGCATCCGGCCAGACCTTGGCGTTCTCGATCCTGAGGACGGGGGACGCACCCAGCGGCTCGGGCACCGCCTGTCCGGCCTGGGCCTTCTGGCGCTCCGGCCCGGCGATCAGCGCGAGGATCCGCTGCTCGGTGATCTCCTCCCTGGCGAGGCAGCCGACATCCACCCCGTCGCGCAGCACGGTGGCGCGGTCGGCGATGCGCACCAGTTCGGCGATCCGGTGCGTGACGATCAGGATGCTGGCGCCCTGCGCCTTCAGCTGCGCGGCCTGGCCGACGCGGTCCAC
>CAXUMV010000003.1:13562-15645 GCA_964252065.1 uncultured Lichenihabitans sp. | reverse complement strand
CGCATCTTGCGGAACAGCCGCTCGGTCGAGTCGAAATCGAGCGCGGCCGAGGATTCGTCCAGGATCAGGACCTTGGGGTCCGTCAGAAGGGCGCGCGCGATGGTGATCCACTGCTTCAGACTGAGCGGCAGATTGCCGACGGCGTCGTCGAGGTCGAGGTCGAAACCCAGAAGCTCGCGCATCAGGACGGAGGCGCGGGCGACCTTGCCATCGCGGGACATCGGCGCCGAGAAGAGGTTGTCGGCGCCGAGATACAGGTTGTCCAGCACCGAGCAGTCGTCGGCGACGAGCACTTCCTGGAAGACGTTGGCGATGCCGAGCGCCCGGGCCTCCGTCGGGGTCGTGGCCGACCGGCCGAGGATCGACACCTGTCCGCTGTCGGGGATGAGGACGCCGGACATCACCTTGGCCATCGTGCTCTTGCCCGAGCCGTTGCCGCCGACGATCGCGTGGACCTCGCCGGCGTAGGCGGTGAGGCTCGCCCCACCCAGCGCCACGGTCGGCCCGAAGGTCTTGCGCACCGAGGAGATTTCAACGGACGTCAGCGCCATCGTTCGACCAGATGAGAGTGTCGGTCGGCAACATCGATCGGAGCGGGGTGCGGCAGGCGCTGCGCCCGTCGCACCCCGCATCGGCTCACTTCTTCTTGAAGCTCTTGGGATCGTAGGTCTCGGGATCGGCCGGGCGCAGGAAGAACTGGTCGAGGTAGCTCTTGCCCGCCCAGTTCTCGATCCCGACGTTGTACCAGCCGCCCGAATCCTCGCTGCAGGACTCGTCCATGACCTTGGACAGCTGGTCGAACGTGAGCGACTGGGGCTTGGTCAGGATCGACTGGAGCTTGGGGCCTTGCCCTTCCAGGGTCCGCATCATGATGTTCCAGGCCATCTCGAAATCGTCGCCGGGCGGCCAGGCCTGCACCGCGGTCTCGATGAATTTGGGGTTCTTGCGCCAGTAGCACAGCGCCCCGAGCTCGCCGCCGATGGAGATGGGCGGGATCGTCCGGCCGCTCTGCTTCAGCGCCCGCACGGCCCCGAGTTCGGAGGCCGACTGGATGACAATGCCGTCGAGCTGGCCGGGATTGGTGGCCAGCCACTTCTGGATCTCGGCTTGCGCGACCTGGTCGGTCCACATGCCGGCCACCTGACCGGCGATCTTGATGTCCGGCTTGTCCTTCAGGGACTTCGTGATGCCGAGGTTCTGCGAGTCGGAGGCCGAGGCGCCCGGAATGCCCTCGACCACGAGCACGCTGCCCCGGCCGTTGGTCTGCTTGTTCACCCAGTCGCCGAGCATCAGGCCGCCGACCACGAAATTGGCCGACGCGTTCACCGAGTAGGGCGAGTCGAGGTACCCGGTCGAGGAGAACACCGGCACCCCGCGATCATGGGCGTAGGAGACGGTCTGCTTCAGCGAGGTCGGGTTCGAGCAGCAGACGATCACCGCGTCGACGCCCCGGTCGACGAGCTGCCGCATCTGCTGGATCTGCGTCGAGTCGTTGAGGTTGGACTGGGTGATGATCACGTCCTTGATCAGCCCGAGCTTCTTCCACTTGGGGATCAGCACGGTCTGCAGGCGGTTCATCACGTCGGCGCGCCAGGTGTTGCCGGCATAGGAGCTGGCGTAGCCGATGGTCCACGGCGGCGGGCGCTTGGGGGTCCAGTCGCGATAGGCGCTCGGGCCGAGCGGCTGCAGCGGGTCGATGGCGTCCTTGTTGTAGAGCTCGTCCTGGATCGGCTTCGGCAACTCGTCGACGCCCGCGGCCAAGGCCGATCCGGCGATCAGACACGTCGCGGCAAGGACCAGCGGACGCAGAAAAACGTTGGGCCGCAGCCTCATGGTATCCCTCCCGGTCATCGTGGCCCCTCGTTGCGGGAGCTGTCTTGCGCAGTGTCGCCGCCGCCCGGTGGCGTTGGGTAATGCTGTCTGAGCCTATCCCCCATCGCGTTTCGGTATGTCGCTCCGAGGTCAGACCGTCACGCGCATCTGAGCCGAATGCCAGGCGCCGGAGCGGACGAGGTCGCGCAAGGTCACGCGGCAAAGCTCCTCGATGGCGCGGGCCGCATGGGACATAGGCCGGTTGGTGGGG
>CAXUMV010000003.1:12701-13552 GCA_964252065.1 uncultured Lichenihabitans sp. | reverse complement strand
ACGAGATGGACCGTGCGCGCCAGCGCGGGCGTGATGGCCCAGGAGCGCAGCCGTCCCTCGCCGATCTCCCGCTGCACGGCCTGCACGGGCAGGATGGAATAGCCCAGGCCCTGTTCGACCAGCGTCTTGATCGCCCCGTAGGCGTCGATGTCGATGTCCGTGCGGAGCGGGACGTCGAGGCTCGCGGCGCGCCCGTCGATGAGGTCGCGGAGCCCATGGCCGGGGCTTGGGAGGATCAGGGGGAGGGTGGCGAGTTCGGCGAAGGACACCGGACCGTCCTCCGCCGGGTGCCGGCGGCCCCCCGGGGGCAGCGTCGGGCCGAACAGCACCAGCGTCTCCGACACGAGCCCGAACGAGCGCAGTTCCTTGTCCTCGACGAACTGGAACAGCAGGCCGATGTCGACGCGTCCGAGACGGAGCCACTCGAGCACATAGCCGCTCATGGCCTCGGCGATGCGCAGGGTCACCTTGGGATAGCGCTCACGCGCCGCGATGACGAGCGGCACGCCCAGGATCTGACTGATGGTCCCGGGCAGCCCCAGGCGCACCTCGCCGCTCGGCTCCGTGGCGCTGCCCTTGATCTCGCGCTCGGTCTGCTCGAACTGGGCGAGGATGACGCGGGCGTTGCGCAGCAGGATCAGCCCGGCCTCGGTCGGTTGCACCCCCTGCGGCGTGCGGAAGAGCAGCGGCACGCCGAGGTCGGCCTCCATGTTGCGGATGTGGAGGCTGAGGGCGGGCTGGGCGACGTTCAGCGTGAGCGAGGCGCGCGAGATCGACCCGAAGCAGGTCGAGATGCTGCAGTTCCTCGCCGACCAGGTGGTGCAGCGGCTGGAGACCCGACGCGACGAGCT
>CAXUMV010000003.1:0-12691 GCA_964252065.1 uncultured Lichenihabitans sp. | reverse complement strand
GAGATCGAGCCGCTCTGCACGATCGCCACGAAGTAGCGTAGCTGCCTCAGATCCAAGACGCCCTCCCGCAACCGTTCTATGCCGGCCTTGCGGGCAGCATAGCAGCAGTCGCCGCGGCGGGGGACAGTTCGGGGCTCGCCGGAAGCGCCGCGCCGACGCTGCTCGGCTCGGATCAGGACGCCGCGGCGGGCTTGCTCTCCCCCGTCCGGCCGAGTGCGGCGCGGATCGCCTCGGTGTGCTGGCCCAGCGCCGGGACGGCGCCGAGGGTCGGCAGGGCCTTGTCGAAGATCGCGCCGGGCGCCAGCAACGCGACCGGGCCGTGCGGCGTCTGCACCTCGACCGTGCGGTTCTGCGGATGGCGGCTCACATCCTCCATCGAGCTCACCCGGCCATAGGCGATCCGCGCCCCCTCGAGCCGGTCGACGATGGCCTGCCGGTCGAGCGCCGCGAAGGCGGGCACGATGATCGCATCGAGCGCCTCGCGATGGAGCACGCGCAGGCTGTTGCTGGTGAAGCGCGGGTCGGTGGCGACGCCGGCCTCGCCGATGACGTCGCGGCAGAAGACGGCCCACTCGCGCTCGTTCTGGATCGAGAACAGCACCGCACGACCATCGCCGCAGGTGTAGGCCCCATAGGGCGCGATGGTCGGATGGTTGAGCCCGCTGCGGGCCGGCGTCTTGCCGCCGTAGACGAACTGCAGGTAGGGCACGTTCATCCAGTCGCTGAGCGCATGGTAGAGCGACACGTCGATGTGGCGGCCGATGCCTGTCCGCTCGCGCCCGAGCAGGGCCTGGAGCACGGCCTGCAGCGCCGTCATGCCGGCCGCGATGTCGCAGACCGAGACCCCGACCCGGGCCATGCCGTGCTGGTTGCCCGTGATGGTCGACAGGCCGCTTTCGGCCTGCACCAGCAGGTCGTAGGCCTTGAGCTCCCGATAGGGGCCTGTCTCGCCGTAGCCGGAGATGGAGACCGTGATGAGGCGCGGGTTCTCGCTCCGCAGCCGGTCGGCCGCAAAGCCGAGCCGGTCGATCACCCCCGGCGCGAGGTTCTGGATGAACACATCCGCGGTGGCGATCAGTGCCCCGAGCACGGCCTTGTCGTCGTCCTGCTTCAGATCGAGGCAGATCGACTCCTTGCCGCGGTTCAGCCACACGAAATAGGCGCTCTCCTGGCCGTGGACGAGGTGGTCGTAGTCCCGGGCGAAATCCCCCTCCGGCCGTTCCACCTTGATGACGCGCGCCCCTGCGTCGGCGAGGCGGCTCGACAGGTAGGGCGCCGCGACGGCCTGCTCGACCGACACCACCGTCAATCCTTCGAGATCATGGCTCAAGCGCGCCTCCTGGCCTGCCGTCCTGCCGGACGATCTGTACCCATCGTTGTCGTCGACCTCCGGGCATTGGGGCCGATTGTGCCGGGCGCGCGCCCAACAACCCAATATCAACAGCGCTTCGCGGCCATACCGGCGCGCTATGGAGCGCCGATCGGCCCGGGCGGCGAGACGTGCGATCGGCTGACGACCGGCCGTTGCCACTGCGAGGGCCCCGTCTGATGGATGGAGGTCCCGGTCGGGTCCACGGCCACCGTGACCGGCATGTCGGCCACCACGAATTCGTGGATGGCCTCCATGCCGAGATCCGCAAAGGCGAGGACGCGAGAGGACTTCACGGCTTTCGACACGAGATAGGCGGCACCGCCGACCGCGATGAGGTAGGCGGCGCCGTGCCGCCGTATCGACTCGATCGCCGCGGCGCCGCGCTCGGCCTTGCCGATCATCACGAGCAGGCCCGTGGCGTCGAGCACGGAGTCCGTGAACCCGTCCATGCGGGTCGAGGTCGTGGGGCCCGCGGGGCCCACCACCTCGTCGCGCACGGCATCGACCGGGCCGACATAGTAGATCGCGCGGTCGCGCAGGTCGACCGGGAGCGGTTCGCCTCGAGCGATCATGTCGGCGAGGCGCTTGTGGGCGGCGTCGCGGCCGGTGAGCATGCGGCCGTTCAGGAGCAGGGTCTCGCCCGCCCGCCAGGTCGCCACCTCGGCGCGGGTTAGCGTGTCGAGGTCGATGCGGCGCGCGTCCGCTGCCCGACCCGCGGGCGCAAGGTCCGGCCAGATCGACAGGTCGGGCGGCACGAGCCGCGCCGGGCCGGAGCCGTCGAGCGTGAAGGTGAGGTGCCGGTCGGCGGCGCATTGCGGGATGAGGCCGACGGGCTTGGAGGCGGCGTGGCACGGGAAGGAGCGCACCTTCACGTCGACCACGGTCGTGAGGCCGCCCAGGCCTTGCGCCCCGATGCCGAGGGCATTGACCCGGTCGTAGATCTCGATCCGCAGCTCCTCGAGCCTCGAGGACGGGCCGCGCCTCAGGAGATCGGCCATGTCGATCGGCTCGAGCAGCGCCTGCTTGGCCATGATCATGCTTTTCTCGGCGGAGCCGCCGACCCCGATCCCGAGAAGCCCCGGCGGGCACCAGCCCGCCCCGAGCGTCTCGACGGTCGAGACCACCCAGTCGGCCACGGAGGCTGCGGGCGCGAGATTGACGAACTTCGCCTTGTTCTCCGAGCCGCCCCCCTTGGCCGCGACCGTGATCGTAACCCCATCCCCGGCCACGATCTCGGTGTGGACCACCGCCGGAGTGTTGTCGCCCGAGTTCCTACGGTCGAACAGCGGGTCGCGGACGATGGAGGCGCGCAGGGGATTGTCGGGGTCGGTGTAGGCTTGGCGCACGGCGGCGTTGACGAGCTCCTCCAAGGAGCGCTGCGACTGGATCCGCGCTCCGATGCCGAGCTTGACGAAGACGTTGACCGTGCCGGTGTCCTGGCAGATGGGACGCCGCCCGAAGGCCGCCATGCGCGAGTTGAGAAGGATCTGGCCGATGGCGTCGCGCGCCGCAGGACTTTCCTCGCGGACGTAGCTGTCGGCCAGCGCCTGTATGAAACTCGGCGGATGGTAGACGGCGATGTATTGCAGCGCGTCCGCGATGCTTGCGACGAGGTCGTCCTCGCGAACCGGCCGCGTGCCCTGCTCCTCGTTCATCGGCGGATCTCCGCACCTGTCGGCGGCGAGGCGATCGCCTCGCCCGCTCACGCCCGCTCCGCGGCGGTGAAGGCCGCCCACCGGCGACGGATCTGTTCGGCCCGGAGGCGGACGGGCGCATCGACCATGGCGCCGTCGACGGCCGCCGCGGCACCGTCGCCCGCGGCCAGCACGCGCTCGGCCCAGGCGAGCTCGTCGGCCGTCGGCCGCAGCCCGATCCTGGCCGGGCCGATCTGCGCGGGATGGATCAGCAGCTTGCCGGCCATGCCGAGGCTCGCCGCCCGACGCATGTCGTGCTCGGTCGCGCCCGCATCCTTGACGGCGGTCGTGACGCCGTCGATCGGACCCGCGAGGCCCGCGAGACGGCTGGCCAGCACCAGCTCCGTGCGGGCCCCGAGCAGCGCGTCCCATATGTGGGCGCAGCCAAGATCAGCCGCAAAATCGATGGACCCGAAGGCGAGCCGCGCCCCCGAGGCGGCGATGTCCCGCGCCGCCGCGAGCCCTCGTGCGCTTTCGATCAGGGCCAGGACCGGGCGGCCGGACCGGGCGGCGAGATCCGCAACGTCCGTCGCCGCCTCGGCCTTGGCCAGCATGAGGCCCGCGAGTGGCACCTGCCGCGCCACCGCAAGATCCGCCTCGTAGAAGGCGGTGGTCTTGGCGTTGATGCGCAGCAGCACCGGGCATGCCGCGCGGGCGAGATCCGCCGAGGCCGCCGCGAGCGCACTTCGCGCCGCATCCTTGTCGGCCGGTGCCACGGCGTCTTCGAGATCGACGATCACCGCGTCGGCCCCCGCCGCGAACGCCTTTCCATAGCGCTCGGGCCTGTCGGCCGGAACGAAAAGCGGCAAGGCGAGGCTGTCGAGAATTGTCGGCATCGCGCTCAAGGAAGAGGTGGTCGAGACGAGCCTTGGCCGAAGGGCGGGCGCGCGGCCAATAACGTTTGAAGACCGCCGGCATCGCAAAACAATCTTTGCACCGCCGGCCTGCGGGCGCAACATGCTCAAAACGGTGGGCCGAAGCCCGCCCCGGGGACGAACGCACCACGCTGCGCAGGGCGCCACGCCTGGACTGCCTCGCCGACGGCAACCAACAGAGCCAGAGCCATGAACAAGCCGATCTTGTCAGGCGCCGCCAAGGGCGTCTTCATCAACAACCGCTGGCAGCCCGGCGCCTTAGGCAAGACGATCCCGGTCGTGGCGCCGGCCGAAGGCGTGATCTTCGCCGCCATCGCGGCCGGCAATGCCGAGGATGTGAACCGGGCCGTGACGGCCGCGCGCGCCGCGGCCGAGGGCGGCGCCTGGAGCCGGCTCAGCGCGACCGAGCGCGGCCGCCTGCTGTCCAAGCTCGCCCTTCTCATCGCCGACCACGCCGAGGAGCTGGCGCTCCTCGAAGCGCGCGACACCGGCAAGCCGATGAAGCAGGCCCGCAACGACATGATCGCGACGGCCCGCTACTTCGAGTATTATGGCGGGGCCGCCGACAAGGTGCACGGCGACACGATCCCGTTCCTGCCCGGCTACTTCGTCACGACCGAGCACGTGCCCTACGGCGTCACGGCGCACGTGATCCCGTGGAACTATCCGGCCCAGATGTTCGGCCGCACGGTCGCACCCGCCCTGGCGATGGGCAACGCCTGCGTGGTCAAGCCCGCCGAGGATGCCTGCCTGACGCCGCTGCGCCTGGCCGAGCTGGCCGCCGAGGCCGGCCTGCCCGACGGCGCGCTGAACATCGTGCCCGGCCTCGGCGAGGAGGCCGGTGCCGCGCTCTCCTCCCACCCCGACATCGACTTCATCTCCTTCACGGGCAGCCCGGAGGTCGGCACCCTGATCCAGTCCGCTGCCGCCAGGAACCACATCGGCTGCACGCTGGAGCTCGGCGGCAAGTCCCCGCACATCGTGTTCGGCGATGCCGACATCGAGACGGCGGCGACGGTCATCAGCACCTCCATGGTGCAGAACGCCGGGCAGACCTGCTCGGCGGGTTCGCGCGTGCTCGTCGAGAAGAGCTCGTACGACCGGGTCGTCGAGGTCCTCGCCGACAGGTTCTCCAGGCTCACGGTCGGGACCCCGGAGATGGACCGCGACCTCGGGCCGGTGATCAACGCCACGCAGAAGAAGCGCATCGAAGGCTTCTTCGCCCGCGCCGAGGAGGCCGGCGTGCCGGTCCTCGCCTCGGGCCAGGTGGCCGAGGGCGTGCCGGCGGAGGGCTTCTTCGTCGCCCCGCGCGTCTACGGTCCGGTTCCCCGCGCCAACGAGCTCGCCACCAAGGAGGTTTTCGGCCCCGTGCTGTCGGTGCTGTCCTTCGACGACGAGGGCGATGCCGTGCGCCTCGCCAACGGCACCGACTACGGCCTCATGGCGGCCGTCTGGTCGCATGACGGCAACCGGGCGCTGCGCGTCTCACGCGGCATCAAGGCCGGCCAGGTCTACATCAACAGTTTCGGGGCGGGCGGCGGCATCGAGCTGCCGTTCGGGGGCATGAAGAAGTCCGGCCATGGGCGCGAGAAGGGGTTCGCGGCCCTGCACGACGTGTCGACCCTCCGCACCACGATCACCAAGCACGGGTGACGCTCGCCCAAGGGCGAGCGGCGACGGGCGGCGCGCCGGTTCGGCTTCACGACGGGCCTTGAAGGCCGCCTTCGTCGGGAGCGCAGCGTCCTGATGTCGGCGCAGCCGCGCGACGGCGTCCGCCGGCCATAAGAAACCGCGATGCCGTCCGCACAGAAACGGTCTTGGCGCGCCGGCAAAGCTTTGCGTCAGACTGGCTGCAGAACATCGCAACGCAAGCCCTCGCCAAAGAGGGCTGCCCGGGGAAGGAAGCGGCCTCTTGATCACCACCTTCTACATGCCGACGCGCATCGTGGCCGGGGCCGGCTCGCTCGCCACGATCGGGCGGCTCGCGCGCGACCTGCACATGAGCCGCGTGCTGGTCGTGTCCGATCCCGTGATCTCGGCCCAGCCGTTCCATGCCGACGCGGTCGCGGCCTTGCAGGACGCGGGCCTTGCCGTGGCGCGCTTCGACGAGTGCGGCATCGATGCACGCTGCTCGCATATCGACGATCAGGGTGGACGTGTCCGTCGCGAGGGCATCGACGGCGTCGTGTGCATCGGCGGCGGCTCGGTCATGTGCACCGGCAAGGGGATCGCGATCGTCGCCACGAACGCGAAGCCGATGGCGGAATGCACGGGCGTCGGCCAGTTCGACAAGAAGGCCTTGCCGATGATCATGGTCCCGACGACGGCCGGCTCCGGGTCGGAGGTGTCGCAATGGACCATCGTCAAGGATGAGGAGCGGCACCTCAAGCTGCTCGGCGGCGGCCCGCTGAGCTTCCCCGACGCCGCGATCCTGGATCCCGTCACGCTGCGCTCCCTGCCGATGCGGGTCGCGGCCCTGCCGGCCGTCGACGCGCTCACGCACGGCGTCGAGGCCTATCTCAGCGGCATCGCGTCCCCGCTCACCGACGCGGTGGCGCTCGGCGCCGTCCGGCTGCAGTACGGCTCGCTGCGCGCCTCGATCAACTCGGACGACGAGCGGGCCCGCGAGGACAACCTCGTGGCGTCCTGCATGGCCAATGTGGCCTGCGGCAACGCGCGCCTCGGCCACGGCCACGCCCTGTCGCTGCCGCTCGAAGGGCACCTCGATCTGCCGCATCCTTACGGGGTCGGGGTGCTTCTTCCCCAGGTGGTGGCGTTCAACCTCGCGGTGCTCCCCCACAAGACGAAGCCGCTCGCCGAGGCGCTGGAGGTCGACACGGTCGGCCTCGGCCGCCCGGAGATCATTGCGGCCTGCGTGGACGCCGTCCTGTCGCTTTATGCCGACATCGCCTTCCCGACCCGCTTCACCAGCCAGCAGCTGCCGCCCGGGCGCGTCCGGGAGATGGCCGAGCGGGCCGTGCCCGGCCTCTATGCAGGCATCGCGGCCAGGTCCTTCGACCACACGACGGCCACCGATCACACCGTGATCGCCTGCCCCTCGGCCCGCAAGATGACCGTTCGCCAGGCGCAGGAGATCTTCGAGCGCAGCCTGGGCTGACGCGCGGACGATCGCGAGGGCGCCCTCGGCGCTCCGCGCCAAAACAACCGAACGGGAGGTGACCATGACGGACCTGATCCTGCATCACTACGACCTGTCCCCCTTCGGCGAGAAGATCCGGCTCGCCTTCGGCTACAAGGACCTCGCCTGGCGCTCGGTGGAGGTGCCGATCTGGCCGCCGCGGCCGGACACGGTGCCGCTGACGGCGGGCTATCGCCGCATCCCCACGCTGCAGGTCGGGGCGGACGTCTACTGCGACACGATGCTGATCCTGCGGGAGATCGATCGGCGCCATCCCGAGCCGACGCTCTATCCGGACGATCAGGTCGGCCTGGCGGCCGTGCTGAGCTGGTGGGCCGACACCACGACCTTCCTGCCTGCCGCGACCCTCACCACCAGCATCATCGGCGATGCGGTGCCGCCCGCGTTCATCGAAGACCGCCTCGCGTTCATGAAGCATGATTTCTCGAAGGCCGCCTCGGTGCGCGACCTCCCGCTCAATCGGCAGCGGACCGCGGCCCAGATGACGTGCCTCGCCGACATGCTGAAGGATGGCCGTCGCTTCCTGCTCGGACCCAACCTGTCGGTGGCGGACCTCTCGGCCTATCATCCCCTCTGGTTCGCCAGGAAGAACGGGGGCGCCGAGGCCGAGGCGCTGCTGCCCTTCGCGCCGCTCGCCGGCTGGATGGAGCGCGTGGCCGCGGTGGGTCACGGCCGGCGGGAGGCCATGACCACCGACGACGCCTTGGCGGTCGCCCGCGCGAGCGTCCCGGAACCGGTGCGCGGCGTCGTGTCCGACGACCCGTCCGGCCTGAGCGAGGGCACACGGGTCGCGGTCCAGGCCGACGACGCGAACGACCCCATCCGCGGCGAGCTCGTCGCGGCCGACCCGACGCAGATCGTCATCCGGCACGAGAACCCGCATGTCGGGGTCGTCCACGTCCACTTCCCGCGCTTCGGCTACAGCGTCGTGGCAGAGGCGGCCTGATGCGCATCCTCACCAACACCACATCGCCCTACGCCCGCATCGCCCGCATCGCCCTGGCCGAGAAAGGCTTCGACCTGGGGAGCACGGAAATCGTCAACCCGTGGGCCGACGATGCGGCGCTGATCAGGCTCAACCCCGCGGCACGCGTTCCGGCCCTCGAGGTGGATCGCGGGGTGCCGCTCACGGAAAGCCTGCTCATCCTGCTCTGGCTCGAGCGGAAGGTCCCGACGCCATCGCTTCTCGAGGGCGATCTCGACGTCGTCATCTCGCAGGCCGGCCTCGCCATGGGCGTCATCGACGCCATGGCGAACATCGTGACCGGCACCATGCAGATGGACCCGAACTGGGGCGAGACGCGCGTCGGCCTCAAGCGCCGCCGCACCATCGTCACCGGCTTCCGCCCGCTCGAAGCCGAGCCGCCGGCTTACGGTGGCG
Organism: uncultured Lichenihabitans sp.; assembly: GCA_964252065.1. Classification (GTDB taxonomy): domain Bacteria; phylum Pseudomonadota; class Alphaproteobacteria; order Rhizobiales; family Beijerinckiaceae; genus Lichenihabitans. The sequence goes on along the minus strand of CAXUMV010000003.1, from coordinate 4,209 downwards.
GAACGCCGAGCGTCGCCGTCCTCACGACGGTCGTCGCACTCGACTACCTGCGGCTGCGTTTTTCCGACGCGCCGTGGGCCGAGCCCCTGCCGCGTCTCGATGCACTCCGTGCCGAGGTGGCGGGGCGGCCGGCCTTTTCCGAAACAGCCCCCTACATCAGCCGATAGCGATCGAGAGCGGTACGATGACAGTGATCGACGACAACAAGCAGCTCGCCCGCGACTACTTCCGGGCCTTCCTGGATCGCGACGAGGCGTGGTGGGCGAAACACATCGCCCCCGACTTCACGCGCCACGACCCGGGCCTCCCCTTCCAGGTCGTCGGTCCGGCCGGCGTGAAGCAACTCGCCGACGCCCTCCACCCCGGCATCCCGGACATGGCCTTGCCGATCGAAGATCTCGTGGCCGAGGACGACAAGGTGCTGGTGCGTCTCCGTGTCCAGGGCACCCATGGCGGCGAGCTGATGGGCCTCGCCGCGACCGGCCGCAGGATCGATATCGCGGTTCTCGACCTGTTTCAGATCAGGGAGGGCAGGCTCGTCGAGCACTGGGCGTTGCTCGACAACCTCGGACTGCTGCGTCAGCTCGGTGTCACGACGATCTGAAGGACGTCGGCTCCGGGTGCCCGGCACGCGGGACACCCGACGCCATCAATGGTCGTCAGGCCGCTATGACGGTCGGCGCTGGCTGGTTGACTGGCCTGCCCATCGGCCTGAGCCGGTCGCCCGACTTCCTCGAGGCGGTCTGCTCGTGCGTGACAATGTCGCCGGTCAGGATCGCATCGCCGCCTAACAAGTAGTCGTACCGATGACCAAAACCGGCCTGTTCAAAGGCCCGAGGAGCATGCGATGACCGGAACCAATGCGGCGCGGCAGCGGAACGTCGTGGTGATCACCGGCGGCACGCAAGGCATCGGCCGCGCCACGGCCCAGGCCTTCGCGCGGGACGGCTGGGCTGTCGCGGTCCTCGGGCGAAGCGAAGCGCGGCTCCGGTCGACCGAAGCCGAACTGGCGGCCATGGGGGTGCCGGTGCTGGCGATCGCCACCGATGTCGCGGATCACAGGGCCGTCGATGCGGCCGCCGATCGCGTCGAGCAGGATCTCGGTCCGATCGCGGTCTGGGTCAACAACGCGATGGCGACCATCGTCGCGCCGGCCGACCAGATCAGCCCGGAGGAGTTTCGGCGGGTCACGGACGTCACCTATCACGGCCAGGTGTTCGGCACGTTGGCCGCGCTGCGGCACATGCGGAGCCGCAACCGAGGCCAGATCATCCAGATCTCGTCGGGCCTGGCGATGCGGTCCGCCCCGTTGCAGGCGGCGTATTGCGCGGCCAAGCGTGCGGTGACCGGGTTCACGGACAGCCTCCGATCGGAGCTGATCCACGACGGCATCAAGGTGCACCTGACGGTCGTCTATCTCCCCGCCGTCAACACGCCTCAGTTCGATCGGAGCCGCAACCGCACCGGCCACGCCCAGATGGCGCCCGATCCGGTCTTCGATCCGAGGCTCTGCGCCGAAGCGATCCTGGCGGCCGCCCATGAGCCGAGCCGCGACGTCTGGGTCGGCCGCTCGACGATGCAGATGGGCCTCATACAGGCCGTGGCGCCGGCGCTGGCCGACAACCAGGCCGCCAAGATGTGGGATGCCCAGCTCCGCCCCGGCCCGCCACCGCGGCCGGACGGCAACCTGTTCGACGCCGACAGCGACGATCCCGGCGTGGACGGACCCTTTTCGGACCGGGTGAAGTCGACCCGCCAGGAGTTTCTGACCTCGCGGGGCCGGGATGCGGTCGCGCTGGGGTTGGGGGCGGTTGGGCTGTTCGGCGCCTTGGCGGTGTCGTCCATCGCCAGCAACCGTCGGGGCAGGCGATAGGGACCCGCGTTCTCCCGCGAACGAGCGGTGACGCCGGGGTCGTCTTTGCGAGCGTCGCGAAGCAATCCATCCTCCGGGCGGACTGAGCGAGGAGGTGGATCGCCACGGCCGACGCGCCTCGCGCTGACGGCCCGGGCGGGATGCGCCTCGATGTAGGGAGCGGCCCGCAAGAGACTCGAAGCTCAAAGTCGTCGCCTCACCCACTTGTTGCAGTGCAACCAAAGACTCCGATGCCTCGCAATGCTTTTTGCCAGGTCACAGCCCGATACCACCCATGATGATGCGTCGGCCGCCTAAGATGACGCGATGATTCCTGGGGAGGAAACATGCAGAGGCAGATCACACTGCTTGTTTGCATCGGCTGGGCTCTTGCGACGATGGGCGCCGCCGGGGCGCAGATGGCGATCCCGGCGGCCAAGTTGCCGTCCGGCGAGGAGCTGTTCAAGCGGCAGTGCTCGACCTGCCATACCGTGAACGCGAGCGATCCGCAGCGACAGGGCCCGACGCTGGCCGGAGTGTTCGGGCGCAAGGCCGGCACAGTCGGCGGCTTCCACTACTCGGGCGGTTTTGCCAAGGTCGATTGGAGCTGGGACGAGGCTCATCTCGATCCCTGGCTGACCAATCCCCAAGGCGTGATCCCGGGCGCGATCATGCCCTACCGGCAGGCCAAGCCTGAGGTCCGGGCGGCCATCATCGCCTATCTCAAGGACCTGAAGTGATGGCGACGCCCGTCCACGCCATGCTGCGCGTGCTCGAGGAGGCGCGGTCGGTCGCCTTCTACCAGCAGGCGTTCGGCCTCGGCGTCTGCGACCGCTACGCCTTCGAGAGCTTCGCGCTCGTCTATCTGCGCGGGGCGGACTCGCCCTTCGAGGTCGAGCTCACCGTCAATTTCGATCGCACCGAGCCCTATGCGCTCGGGGACGGCTATGGCCACATCGCGGTCACCGTGGACTCGGTCGAGGCCGAGCATGCGCGCCTCGCCGCGGCGGGGCTCGCCCCGGGACCGATCCGGGATTTCAAGCACGAGGGCACGACGCTGGCCCGCTTCTTCTTCATCGCGGATCCGGACGGCTACCGGACCGAAGTCATCGAACGGGGCGGCCGGTTCGCCTGACCTGCGACCGGCAAGCAACGAGACACTAAAGCACCATCGGAGGACCGTCATGAGAGAAGTCGATCCGCGCAGCAGGTTCAGCCGCCGTTTCGTGTTGAAGGCGGCTGCGACGTCCGTGCCGGCCGCCGCGGTGGCCGGCGCCACGGGGCTTTCGATCGGCGACGCCTGGGCCGAGGGGGGCGCTTTGCAGCCCTCGACCATGAAGACCCTGGTCAAGGTCGCGCGCGACATCTATCCGCACGACTTCCTCGGCGACGTCTACTACATCACGGCCATCACGCCCTGGAACGACAAGGCCGCGGCCGACCCTGCGGTCAAGGCGATGCTTGAGGACGGCGTCAAGCGCCTCGATGGCGATGCCCATGACCGGCACAAGTCGGCCTACTCGGACATCGGCTGGGAGATCGATCGCGTCGCCCTGCTGCAGGGGATCGAGCAGACCGAGTTCTTCAAGAAGCTCCGGTCGGATCTCGTCGTGTCGCTCTACAACCAGCACGAGCTGTGGCCGAAGTTCGGCTACGAGGGCTCCTCGTCCGAGAAGGGCGGCTACATCAACCGCGGCTTCAACGACATCGACTGGCTTCCCAGGGCCTGAGACCCCGGCACGCGACACGGCAACCAGAAGCTTCGGGAGGACGGAATGGCTCAGTTTGATCTCAGCGACGACAGCGTCGTGGTGATCGTCGGATCGGGGGCGGGCGGTGGAACGCTGGCCAACGAACTGGCCCAGAAGGGCGTCAAGGTCGTGGTGCTGGAGGCGGGCGCCCGCAACGAGATCCAGGATTTCGTGAACGACGAGTGGGAGAGCTTCGCCCAGCTCGCCTGGACCGACATGCGCAGCACCTCGGGCGCCTGGCGGATCGCGCAGGATTTCCCGAACCTGCCGGCCTGGATCGTCAAGTCGGTGGGCGGCTCGACCGTGTCCATTGGGCCGGGGCCTCGCTCAGGTTCGAGGAACACGAGTTCAGGATCGCCTCGGTCTATGGCGGGGTGACGGGCGCCAATCTGCTCGACTGGCCGATCACCAAGGCCGAGCTCGATCCCTGGTACGAGAAAGCCGAGACCAAGCTCGGCGTGACCCGCACCAACGGGATCCCCGGGCTGCCGGGCAACAACAACTTCAAGGTCATGGAGGCGGGCGCCCGCAAGCTCGGCTACCAGGAGGTTCATACGGGCCGCATGGCGATCAACTCGCAGCCGCGCGACGGGCGCGGGGCGTGCC
>CAXUMV010000002.1:27003-29680 GCA_964252065.1 uncultured Lichenihabitans sp. | reverse complement strand
CAGAGCGCCGCCCGCTCGAAACCGGAGATGCTGAAGTCCATCGGCGCCCTACGCGGACAGGGCCGTGCCGGCCAGCGGCATGAAACCGGGGTTGATGACCTTGTTCTCGGCCACGAGCTCGTCGCAGCGCGAGGCGTCGGCGTAGAGGCGGTTCGCCAGGGCGTGCGAGGTCATCACCCGAGCCGAGGCGTAGGGGACCAGCGCGGGAAGCGAGACGGCCCGGGTCGTGAGGTCGCGGGTGACGGCCGCGTGCATGGCGATCAGGGCCTGGTAGGTCGAGGGATCGCGGCTGTCGGCCGCGAACTCCTCGGCGGCTTCGAACGCGGCGTTGGCTTGTGCGATGGCCGCGAAGACGTCCCGGCTGCTGGTGAAGGACGTCGCCGCGAGGATGCGGGTCTCCTGGCCGAGCGCGAACCGGATACCGGCGTTCGCGACCGCGATGCCGGCGAGCCCCGCCGGAGCCTGGGCCTGCATGGCCGTGCGCACCGCGTCCATGCCGACCAGGGTCGCGCCGGCGAGGCGCGCCAGCGCGAAGCAGTTCACGAGCGGGACGCCGAGCAGCGCCCTGCCGATCAGGGCCGCGGCATTGGCCTGCACGTCGCCCACGGCATAGCGCAACGCTGCACCCTGCCGGCCGGCCTGGCCGCTCAGGGTGGCGCGCAGGGCGGCCAGCATCGCGTTCAGGATGCCGACGGCCTCGTTGAGGTCCCCGATCGTCATGTCAGGGGTACCCCGGCGAACCCGTTGGATGGGATCGTGCCGAAGCCGGCGTTGTTGGCGCCGCCGGCACCGGTCACGCTGGCCGAATCGGCGGCGGAGGCGGGCGTGCCGGCTAGGGACGTATTGAGCGATGCGGCGGTTGCCGCATCGGCGTTCTCGGCCGCAGCGGTCGATTGGGCCTGCGTGTCGTCGAGCACCGCGTTCGCGGGGGCTTGGCCGGCCTCCACGAAGCTCAGTTCGAAGGCGCAGAAGCCGCCCTTCTCGCGGCTCTCCTCGCAGCGATACCCCTCGCAGACGACCCGCATCGAGCCGAGCGTCGGATGCACCAGCGTGCCCGGCCCTTCCTGCTCGCAGGCGGCGATCAGGGCGTCACGGTCGGCCGTATAGAACGGCCCCAGCAAGTAGGCGGAGATCTGCACGCGCTGGGCACGTCGGCCCATGTCTTCGGCGTAGGGCTTGTTCTTCTTGGGGAACTCGTGCAGCGCGATCCGGCGACCGCCGGCCTGCCCGCCTACCTCGACGTGGAAGCCCGCACTGGAGAACGAGGCGGGCTGAAGCGCGGCGCGCCATGGAGCGAAAGGGTACGGCATCTGCTAGTAGACTCGCCCTCGACCCGGCCTCAGGAAATACCTGAAGGACCACGACTGCTGATCACCCCACCTCGCTCGCCGGGGTCATGCTGTACCCGCGGTTCAGGTTGACCTTCTTGAACAGCCCGCCGCCCGTGGCTGCCACCTTGGTGCCGCGCGGCGCCTCGACCTTGACGTGAAGCTCGCCCGTGGCGTGAAGCGCGCTCGGCGACTTCGATCCACCGCCCAAGCGTTGGCTGAGCTCGCCCGGCGCCGGCAGCGCAGAACCACGGTTGATGCCGTCGTAACCATGGATGCCGACACGGGCGGCGCCGTGCCACGGCCCCCAGCCGCCCTTGCGGGCCTGCATCAGCGCGAACAGGTCGAGGGCCCGCCAGTTCTTGGGGTCCTTGCCGTCGAGGCCGGTCGCCTTGTTGAACAGGTCGCCGAGCCCGCCGGCGTTCATCCCGCGGATGCCGCTGCCGCCGTAGTGCATCTGGAAGTCGCCGAAGGACGTGCCCTTGTCGCCGCCGGCGTGAGAGGCGTAAAGGCCCTCGCTGGCCGCCACCTTGAGCGCGTAGTTCGGGTCGATGCCGAGCGCGACCGCGGCGCGCCTGATGAACTCGGCGTGCTCGCCGGCCTCGCCCTTGCCCTTCTTGCCCAGCCTGAAAGGGCTGGAGTCGAACCGGCCGCCACTCCCGTGGCCGCCGGCACCTGCGCCGCCCCAGGACGCCTTGACCAGGCCGCCACCGGCACCCCCTCCGCCAGCGTTCATGGCCGACATGCTTGCGTAGTCGGCAAAGGCTTTGAGGACGCCCGCCGCCGTGCCGCGTGCGATGGCCTGCTCGAAGGCCGAGTGCGCGGACATCAGGTCGTCGCCGAAGGCCGAACGGTGGAACAGCGGATTGAGGTTCTGCCGGTCCTTCTGGAACTGCGAGGACGTCTCGCCGGCCGAGGGCGCGTAGGGGCCTTGCCGCAGGCGCCTGTTCGCCTCGTCGGTGAGCCGCCGGTTATCGTCGATCTGCTTCTGGCGCTCGGCGGCATCGGCCGAGACGCCGCCGTCGCCCGGCGTGCTCTGCGCCGACGCGCCGGCCGCCACCGCTCCTGCAAAGCCAAGCGCGACGCGCGCGCCGGCCGGCAGCAGTTCGATCGCGCTGGTCAGGATCCGCACGGACGATGCCAGGCCCGTCACCTCCGCGGCGAACGAGGTCAGCTTGATGACCGCGAGAGCCTCGAACACCGTCTTCCACCCGCCGATCTTCTGGACGTAGGGGTCTATCTCCGCGACGGCCGCCTTGATGACCGGCCAGGTCTCCTTCACGCCGGCCTCGACGGCGTGGATCGTGTCGGTGAGGCCCCTGGCGAAGCCCGGGCCGTAATCCTTGACG
>CAXUMV010000002.1:23016-26993 GCA_964252065.1 uncultured Lichenihabitans sp. | reverse complement strand
CCTTCGTGTCCATCGTGCCGGCGGCGCGGTTGTAGTCGGCGATCGCCTTGTCGAGCCCGGCCGTGCCGTCCCGCAGCATGTCGACGAAGCCTTCCGACCCCATGCGTTCGCGGGAGAACGCCCGGGCCGCGGCCTCGCCCCGCGTGGCCTTGATCTTCTGGAGCATGTCCAGCCAGATCCGGAGGGCCTTCTCGTTGCCCTCCACGCTGTCCGGCGTCATCGCCAGGGCGTTCGCATCCTCCGGCCGCTGGGCCTTGAGGTAGGCGTAGAACTCGCCCCTGTGCCGCCGGAACGCGTACATGGCATCGGTCAGCGTCTTGAGGTTCGCGTCGACCTCGCCCTTGTCGACGTGGAAGATGTCGGCGGCGCCTTCCATGCCGCGGACCGTGTCGACCGAGAGGCGCGCCTTGCGGGCGAAGGCCTCGAGGTCGGCGCCGCGCTCAGCGAAGCTCTTCACCGCCTCGGCGAGGGCCGCAACCGACAGGGTCGCGGCCGCGCTCTTCAGGCCAAGCACGCCGAAGGCGGGCTCCATCTTCTGGCTGACGGCGTCGGTGACCTTGTCGAGGTGCTCGCGCAGCTCGCGGTAGTGCCGCTTCATCTCGACGGCGCCGCGCACGGCCTCGCCGTGCATCACCTTCAGGTGCTTGGTCGACTCCTTCGGGCCGTCCGCGCCGTCGCGCAGGGCCTTCATGGTCTCCCGCAGCTTCTTGAAGACGGGGGAGGCGTCGTCCTGCGCCTTGGCGACCAGGCGGAGCACTTCGTCCTGCGCCATGGTCTATCCTCGGGCTTGCGCCTCGGCCCGGCGTTCGGCGAGCTTGTTGGACCAGCGGATGTCGGCGATCAGCTCGGACACGGGCTTGCGCCGGAACACGGCCGGGTCCTGGCCGTAGTGCTCGGCGAGTTCATAGGCGTAGAGCAGCAGGTCGTCCCCGCTGCTCACCCCAAAAAATGGACCGACAGCGCAAAGGAGCACCGCAGCCAGTCGCCTGGCGACAGCTTGCGGATGTCGGCGATCGGCACGTTCGACAGCACCGCGAGGTGGGCGGTCATCTTCTTCTCGTCGAAGCGGATGTCGGGCGCGGCGGGCCTTGTCACGTCGGCGACTTCCGGCTGGACCTCGGCATCGTCGATCAGCAGCGGGAAGCCGAACCGCTCGATGTCCTCGGCCGTCGGCTCGCGGAACGACAGCTCGTCCCGGGACTGGCCCATGACCAGGATCGGCTTCTTCAGCTTGACGACGGTCTTCCCGTCGATGGTGGCATCGCTCATGGGTCAGGTGTCCCTCAGATCTCGTCGCAGGTGACGCCCTGGAACTCGACGCCGACCTGGCCCTCGGCGGTCGCAATCGAGAAGGCGGCGGTGGTCCAGGCCTGCGACAGCACGTAGGTCTTGCCGTTCGCGAGGTTGGCCTGGATCGTCGAGTTCGTGATGTTCTGCAGCGCCTCCAGCGAGAGCGCTCCTGTGGTCGACAGGTTGCCCTTGATGCCCGGCACGATCGGCATCTCGGTGAAGCCGTGCACGTAGTCCTGGCCGGCCACGCCCTCGCGTTTCACGCTGGACGGCGTGACCTCGAAACTGCCCCGGGCGGGGTACTGCGTGCCGTCGACGATGATGTTGAGCACGCCGCCAATGCGCTGGCCCATGTGTGTCCTCGCAAAATCCAGATGGTGGTTCGGGCCGAGGCTCAGGTCAGGCTGATCTGAGCGTATTGCAGGCGGAACTGCGCCAGCACGTCGAAGTCGCGCAGCTGGCCCATGAGCTGCGGGGGCCAGAGGATGTTGAGGCGGTTCGGATCGTTGTCGTCGATCTCGACCACGAGGTTGGCCTTGAACGCCGCGACGTTGGCCATCAGCCCGTCGTACTCGGCCTTCCTGGCTTCGGCGACGAGCTCGGCCTTGACGATGGACGGCGTGACGATCGCCTGGCCGGGCCCGAAGTTGGTCCCGTCCGGCGCCAGCTTGACGCGGGCGTACTTGCTCGTGATCGCGCCTTTCATCCGGGTCAGCAACTCGGCGAGATTCGACAGGACGGTGAGGAGCGAGAAGGCGGTGTCGCTCTGCCCGAAGCTGTTGAGCTGGTACTGCATCGCCTCGCGCAGGATCATCGGATTGCCCGAGGGCGCCGTCGCCTGCACGGCCAGGCCGCTGTTCACGAAGTCGTTGAGCACCGTCTGCGGAAACCGGAGGTTGGCGACCGCGGGCAGCAGGCCGGGCATCTCAAGCGTCTGCAGCGGGCGGGCGGGATCGGCGAGCAGTGCCGCGGCGCCCTGCGCGCAGTACCCCGCCGACCACTCCCAGATCGGGGAAGGGCTGCCCGGCTCGATGATCATCGTCGAGATCACGGCCGAGTTGTGCGCGAGCCCCCAGACGAGGCCGGTCGAGTAGGCGTCGCGGTGGGCGTTGTAGATCCAGCCGTATTGCTGGCGGGTGTAGGACCAGCGGCCGCCGGGCCCGAAGCCATACTCGGCGTCCCAGACCTGCAGGCTGCCCGTGTCGTCGTAGGGCATGGCCACGTTGTACAGCCCGATGGACTGGATCGCCGCGATGGCGGAGGCGAAGTTCGGGTTGCCGGTCCCGCCCGCCATGGCGACGACGGCCATGGACAGGCCGACCGGGGTCGCCTCGCCGCCGTAGAGGCCGAGGTAGTTGAAGCGGATGTCGATGTCGTTGCCGGTCAGGCCCTTCCAGCGGCAGGTCAGGTTCACCTTGGCGGCAACGCTGCCGTCGACGGCCGCCGTGACCGGCAGGGTCTTCTGCGCGTTGACGGCCGCCACGAAATTGGCCGCGATGGCGACGGCCGTGTCGGTCGAGAACACGGAGATCGCGACCTTCTGACCGGCGAGGTAGGCGCTGAGCACCCCCGACTGCAGGGAGGCGGTGCTGAACGTGATCGAGCCCGCAGAAGCCTGGCCTGCGGACGGCTCGGTCACAGGGAGGCACCAGATCTGTTGGGTCGTGTTGCCGGCGAAGAACCGGTTGAACATCCGCTCCAGCATCGATCCGGTCCCGAACAGAGCCTGGGCCTGCGCCACGGTGCCGACCGGGATGGGGACGTTGAGGACTGCGGTGCCGATGGGCAGCATCTGGCCGACCAGGAGGGCGGGCTGGCTCTCGCTGATGTTCCCGGCCTGGGAGCCGTCAACCACCGCCCAGAAGAGGGGCAGCTTCCAGTTCGACGGGATCGTCGTGCTTACGGCCATGAAGGCGCTCCGTTGGGCAACAAAAAGGCGCCGCGCGGCGCCTCGCATGGTCAGTGATGGTGGGCCGCGTCAGGCGGCGGGCGGATGCTCGACGGCGGGCGCGGGGACCTCGACCGCCTCGGCCGGCGGGACGTAGCGCAGCGCATCGTCCTCGGTGATCGACTCGTCGGCGAGCCGGGCCATGGTGAAGCTGTCGTTCGGCCAGAGCGCGCCCTCGATCGTCAGCGGTGGCCGGTCGTCTCGGAACGTCGCGATGACCAGCGCGGCCTCGATGCGCGGGTAGACCTTGAGGGGAGCGGCGGTCATGGGTCGGCTTCCAGGTTGGCGAACTCGGTCGCGAAATAGTCGAAGGCGTCGTTGGGCAGCGAGACCCCGACCTTGGTCAGGATCTCGGGCAGGACCGGCGGCCACTCGGATCGGAAGGTGACCTCGAATTCGATCATCCCCTGCACGAGGATGTCGCTCGCCTCCTTGGGGTAGGCGTAGCGGGTGTCGCAGCGCTCGATGCTCTCGAACAGCCGCACCCAGCTTGGGTCGTTAAGCAGCGTCGCTCGGATCGTCTCGACGAACGCGATGATGTCCGCGTCGAGAGCCGCCTCGTCCGCAGCCTTGGCCATGACGTCGACGACGAGCGTCAGCACGTGCATGAACGCCGGGTCGCCGACGTTGCCGTCGCCCCACGCGCTCGTCCGCTCGCCGGCGAGCCACACCGCTGCGTAGGGCAGCTGGTTGTCCTGGCCCGGCATAGTGCGAGCCTTGAAGACCTGCGTGAGGCCCG
>CAXUMV010000002.1:20451-23006 GCA_964252065.1 uncultured Lichenihabitans sp. | reverse complement strand
GATCGCGATGGGCGAGGCCGGGTAGAAGATCGGGGCGCTGGCGGTCACGAGGTTTTCCGCAGGACCAGCGTGGCGCCGCCCTGGCCATCGAGGACGACGTTGAAGATCACGAAAGCCCCCTGCGCCATGTCGATCGCATCGCCCTGCACCGGGGCGACCACGAAGTCGTCGAGCCGGATGCCAAGCTCCGGCTGTACCGTCTGGTGGAAGCCGTCGCTGCCCTCGAGCTGGATCGTCACCGCCTTTTCGGCGAAGAGGGCCTGGGCGGGATACGCGATGCCGCCCGGCACCGACTTGAGCGGGGTTACCGTCACCGGCTGGCCGAAGACGGCCATGGCCGGGCCGAGGACGAGCGAGGCGAAGTCCACCGGGTCAGCCTTAGCTGTCGCTGGCCTGACGCTTGGCCGTCAGCAGCATCTCCGGCCGCGTGCAGATGTGCAGCGGGTAGGTGTACTGCTCGAACTTGGTCCAGGCCTGCCGGTCGCGGTCGGGGATGGTCAGGGCGTAGCTCTCCTGGCCGAGGGTGTTCACCCAAGGCTCGAACTCGGCCGGGCCCCGGGCGACCTGGAACACGCCCGGGGCGTCGACCGGGAAAAAGAAGGCGTTCGCCGGGGGCACCGTCACGGTCGCCTGGTCATCGGTCCCACGGTAGTTGTGGAACGTGATCCCGCCGAAGGTGAAGGCCTGGAAGGACAGGTCCTGGCGCAGGTCGAGCGCCGCGTTCCAGTTCATGTACGTCTGCTTGACCGACTGGTGGCCGATCAGGGCATCGTAGAACTGGTCGCCCACCAGCGCGTGAACGGACGAGGCGTTGGTGTAGGCGCCCTGCGAGGCGCGGGCCATGGCGCGGACGACGCCCATGCACTGCTGGCGCACGTCGGTGTTCGCCACGTCCAGGGCGAAATTGATCACCGCCGGCGCCGCGATGCCCCACTCGGTGTACCAGTTGCGGATCACCGAGCCGTCGGCGTCGTACACGACGCCGCGCAGCGCCCCGAGGCGCATGTTCTCCTCGGTCAGCTCCATGTCGTTCTTCACGCGGCCGGCCCGGCGGGCGACCTCCTCCTGGACCTGCATGAGTTCGGTCTCGGATCCGAACTGCCGGATGCCGTTGAGCTCCTCGGCGTAGATCGTGAACCCCTTGGCGAGGCGCACCGTGCGGAAGTCGCGGATGTCACGCTTGTCGTCGTTCAGCTGGGTGACGGGGCCGCCGATCGGCGAGGTCGGGACGAGCGACAGGAAGCCGTTGCGGCGCTCGATCGCGATGTGGCGCGTGCGGGAGGGGGTCGGCTCGAACAGACCGAGCTCGCCGAGCAGCGAGGGCTGGTAGGGGATTTTCTGGAACGCCGCGGTCAACGAAACAGTGTTGAACGCGCTCTGGGTGAAAATGTCCATGGAAGCCATGGCGCGTCTCCTGATGAGCTGCGGGGAGGAAAGAAGGGCGCGCCGCGCAGGGAGCGCGACGCCGCGGGGATCAGCGGACCTTGATGCGGCGGGAGGCGAGGTGGCTCGCCTTGACGGCCTGCAGCAGCGTGCTGGTGATCGAGGCGTCGTAGACCAGCATCGCGCCGACCACCTCGGCGTCGTTGGTGATCGCCGCCACCACGGCATCGGCGGCCGTCGCATCGACCTGGAGCAGGTTGATCGCCATCGCCTGGTCGGACCCGTCCGCGGAGGTCGCAGGGGAGGGCGCGTATTTCGAGGTGCTCACGACGCTGACGTCGAAGCCGTCGCCGGCAACGAACGCCGTGCCGCCCGCGGCGCTGTTGAACTTGATCTGCGTCGCAAAGGCGGTGCCGACCGTCCCGGTGCCGACCTGAAGGCCGGTCGGATCGGTCACGCTGAAGGTCGTCGCGGCGGTGAAGCGGACCTGGTAGACGCCCGTCTTGCCGGCGCTGAGGACCGGGGTCGTGGCGTCGAGGGTCAGGGTGCCGTTGCCGGTGTTCGGCCCCGAGGCCTTGACGGCGGACGCGGCGGTACCGCCCGTCGTCTTCCTGCCAAGCACGGTGCCGGCCGCGACGACGCCGGAGCCGGCCGCGACGATGATGGTGTCGCGCGAGATGAAGCCGGGCGCCTCGGTGGCGAGGAACTCGGCGGTGAGGCGGGGTTCGGTGAACACGCTCAAGGATCAGCCCCTCTTGGCTTTGCCGCGCGACGCGCGGGCGGTGACTTTGGCGAGGGCGGAGTCCCAGCCTTTCGCATCCTCGACGGCGGCCGCGGCGTTGCCGCGAGCGCCGCCATAGGCGTGGTGGCCGGCGACCGGGCCCGCGACCTGCGTGGCGCGCGCCTTCAGGAGGTCGGACCGGACATCGGCCATGCTCTTGCCGGCGGCGATGTAGCCGGCGGCCTTGTCGGGAAAGCCCGCGAGGTTGCAGGTCTCGGCGACCTGCTGAGCGTAGGCGATGGCTTCCTGCCGGATCGAAGCGTGGGTGCGGCCCTGGCGCGCCGCCCTGGCCTGGCCCCTCGCCTTGGAGGCCGGCTTGTCGTCAGCGTTCTCGTCCGCGTCGCTGTCCGCGTCCTCCTCGGAGGCTCGGGCAGCGGGCGCGTCGGTGTCG
>CAXUMV010000002.1:13775-20441 GCA_964252065.1 uncultured Lichenihabitans sp. | reverse complement strand
GCCGTCCTCGTCGGACGCCTTCGCATCGGCGGTGTCGTCCTCCTCCTCGCTCATCGCGGCGAGCTTCTTGGACAGGGCGTCGATCTGCTTCTGCAGGTCCTGCAGGGTGTCCTTGTCGTCGGTATCATCGTCGGCCGCGCGGGCCTTCGAAGCCGTGGCACGTTTCGTCATGGTCCTTCCTTTCAGAGCTGCGGCCACGACGGCACGCGCTTGGCTGGGGAGCTTGGTCAGGTCGTAGGAGGCGGTCATCCTCACCGCCCCGACGATCGCGTCGGCGAAGCCGAGCGCCTCGGCCTCGGTGGCCGACATCAGCCGGTCCTCGGCCATCAGTTTCGCGATGGCGTTCCGGTCGCCGCTCGTCCGCTCGGCATAGGCGGACAGGAACGCCTCGTTCATAACCGCGAGATCGGCCGCGGCCTGCACGAGGTCCGCTGCCGTTCCGAACGCGATGCCGATCCGGGGCTCGTGGATGAGCAGGAAGGCGTTGGCCGGCATCTCGATCCGGTCCGCCGCCATGGCGATCAGCGAGGCCGCCGAGGCCGCGATGCCGTCGATCCTCGCGGTGACCGTGGCCGGGTGCGCCTTGAGGGTGTTGTAGATCGCGATGCCTTCGCAGACGTCACCGCCCGGCGAGTTGATCCGGAGTGTGATCTCGCTGACCGCGCCGAGCGCCTTGAGGTCGGCGTCGAACTGCTTGGCCGACAGGCCCTGGCCATCGGGGGTGGCGCCGATCTCGTCGTAGACGAGGATCTCGGCGGCGCTCTCGGCGAGGGCCCGCATCCTGAACCACTTCGGCATGACGGCATCTTCAGCTGGGTTGGATGGCGGGCGGAGCGGCCGGGCCGTCGTTGTCGTCGTCCGGGCCGGCCTGGTCGGCCGCCGGCGTGCTGATCGGAGCGGGACGCGCGGTGAAGTTGAGCCCGAGGCGCTTGGCCCGGGCCTGGTCGGCCGCGATGCGCTGATCGACCGCTTCGGGATCCTCGCCCTGCTCCTCGATGACGGTGGAGCGCGCCTTGAACCCGGCGGAGACCGCGAGGTCTTCGGACTGCAGGTCCTTCAGCGGATCGACCCATTCGAACCGGGGCGCGATCCACTTGACCGCCTGGTAGCGGCCCGGCGCGAAGGAGTACCCCGGGATCTCAAGGGCGCCGGCGATCACCGCCTCGGTCAGCCAGCGACGGTAGATCGGACGGCACATCTGGAACGCCATGCAGCCGTGCTGGAGTTGTTCCAGGCGGCGCCGGAACTCGACCGCGCCGCTCCTGGTCGAGGAGTAGTTCGCCTTGCTGGTGTCGCCGGTGACGGCGGCATAGGGCACCCCCATGCCGGCGCTGGCCGCGAGGAGGGAGCGGTACTGGAAGGCTTCGTAGGAGCCGCCGACATCGGCAGGCTCGGAGAAGGTGACGGTCTCCCCGGGCAGGAGGGTCTGCATCGTGCCGGGCTCGAGCGTGGCGCCGCCGACCCCGGGTTCGTAGACGGGTGCGCCGGAGACGCCGTCGCCCGTCTGCCCGGGCTCGAACACGGTCTTGAACGCGTCGGGCGTCGAGGTCGTGATGAAGCCGGCGTACATCGCCGCGACCTTCTTCCGGTCGAGCTCGGCGTCGTCGTACTGGTCGAGCAGCCAGAGCTTCACGACCGCCGGCGTGATCCAGGGCTGGCCCCGGACCTGCCCGGGCCGCAGCGGACGGAAGATGTGCAGGACTTCGCCCGCCGGCACACGGACTAGCAGCTCGGGGACGCGCCGAAACCGGGGGTCGCCGGGGTAGACGGTCCAGAACCAGTAGGCGACGCGCCGGTTGCCGGTGTCGAACTCGATGCCGTTGACGATGTCGTTGCCGGTCAGGCCGGTCTCGTTCTTCTCGACCGGCACCATTTCGGACTCGAGGACCTGCACCTGGAGCGGCACGCCCAGGCCGTCCTCCATGGTCCGCGGCCGGAACCGGATGAAGCACTCGCCGGCCTCGAACAGGGCGCTCGCGACGAGCGCCTGCAGGCCGTAGAAATCCGTCAGCCCGTCGTAGTCGGCCTCGTCGGTCCACGACAGCCAGGCCTTCTGGACGGCATCCTTCAGCGTCTCGTCGTCAATGACCGGCGAGGGCTTGATCCCGGTGCCGACCAGGTTGCCGACGAAGCTCTCCTTGGCCGAGGTGGCGTAGGCGTTGTTGCGCACGAGGTCGCGCGAGCGGGCGAGCAGCACGGGCCCATCGGCCGACAGCATCTGGTTGATGCTGGCGCGAGACGGCATCCAGCCGGCGAGGCGGCGTTGGAAGCGCCCGCCCTCGTAGGGCCGCTCGAACGGGTGGCGCGCGTCGGCTCGCGCGCTGAAGGCGCGGCCGATGGCCTTCAGCCGGGCCAGCATGGTCAATAGCCCTTGCGGGTGACGATACGGAGCTGCCGGGTTGGCAAGACGCCTGCGATCTGGGCGGTCATTTCGGCCAGCAGCTGCCGCATCTCGGCGAGCGAGCGGAACGTGGTTGATTTCCCCTCGTAGCTGACGCTGGTCACGCCCGCGGCGATCGCGTTCTCCAGCGCCTGCTTCTGCGCGAGCGTGTAGGCCATGAAATCATCTCATGTAGCTCGAGCGCACCACGCGGCGCGCCGGATGGGAGCGCTGGTCGGGTGTCGGGGCCTGCCCCGGCAGCTGAACCCTGGCGAGGGCCGGCGCGTGCCGAGGCACGGGCGGCTGCATCGTCAAGGCCGCCTCGGGATCGGGTTCGGGAGTGGGCGGCGCAGCGGGCGCCCCGGTGTCGGCGACCTTGCCCAGGGCGACGAACTGCGGGCTGGTGGCCTGCAGGCCGCAGACCGCGGCATAGGCGTAGACGAAGCAGACACCCGCCTCGCGAGCCTTGTCCTTAGGCTTGTCCCACTCGGTGTAGCCGCCCTTGCGGACGACCAGCCGTTCGCCGGTCAGCTGGGCGAAGAAGGCCTCGTCGATCTCACGCGAGCCCGCTGCGGGGGCGGTGGGGAAATGGACATAGCGGGCGCCCTGTCGAGACGTCGCGAGGCTGCCATAGGCCCAGTCGCGCGCGGCGTTGCCGCCGATCATGTACCAGACGTTGCCGAGCTTGTTGGACGGCATGCGCGGCCAGACCGTGCCTCGCTTGCCGTTGGCCTCCGACCGGCCCTTGACCGCCCAGACCCGCCGCTCGCGCCGCTCGTTGGCGAAGGAGTAGGTCTCGGCCGTGTGGTGACCACCCGAGTCGATGGCGGCCGCCTGGATGGCGAGGCTACGCCCGTCCTCGCGGAGGAAGGTGCGCTTGAGCAGGGCGTCGAGGTCGGCCCACACCGGCGGCTGCGCGGGGTCGCCCAGCAGCACGAAGTGGCCGATCAGCCAGCACTCGAGCCCGCGGCCCCAGCCATAGACCGCGACCTCGATGCGGGCGTTCTCGCCGGACTGCACGTCGGCTCCGACGGTCAGGAACTGGACGGCAGCCGGCACCTCGGCGGCGTACTGCTCGAGCCGGTCCAGGAAGGCGCCGGTCTTGATCTCCTGGCCATAGGCGGCGCGGTAGGTCCGGCCCAGCCGCAGGTTGACGAAGGGCTGCACCAGCGTGGCCGGGTCGGCCTGCGCGTCCAGCCACTCCTGGACTATCGATGTCCAGGAGGCGTTGTGGTCCAGCGACATGCCGGTCCAAAGATGAAACCCGACGTGGTCGCCGTCCGGGTTGGTCGGCCGCCACTCGCCGCGTGCGTCCATCGAGGGCTTGAAGCTCTCGTCGACGATGCAGCCGCAGCGGCCCACGTACCAAGTCTTGCTGACCCGGCCGTCGGCCTGGTCCCACTTGAGCCCGAAGGGGGTGTCCCGGCCGCCCCACTCGAGGAACTGCATCTCGCCGAATTGCGGGCAGGGCACGAAATAGCGGCGCTGGTCGCTCTTGGCCCAGAGCCTGGCGATCCGGCTCGTCTCCTCGAGCAGCGGGGTCGAGCCGACCACGAGCTTGCGGTTCCAGAACTTCTCGCCGCGCGTTAGGAACAGCGCGAGCTTGTCGCCCTGGCTCTTGTAGTTCGGCGTCCAGCCGTCGCCGTCGATCTCGTCGGCGGCCATGAAGCGGGCCGAGTACCGCCGGAACGCGTCGTCGGCCGCGGCGCCGACGAGGCGCGCCGAGGCGCCGTTGGACAGCTTGAAGAACGTCGCCTTGTCGGGCTTCTCGCCGCGGCGCGCGGGACGCAGCATGCGGCGGAGCACCGGCGTCTCGCGCAGCATGGGCGCGATCTCGGTGCCTCCGAAATCCTCTGCGTCCTCCTTCACCGGCTGGGCAATGGCGCAGAGCGTCGGATCGTGGTGGAGGTGGTAGCCGACCGCGAGCGTGAAGCAGCGGGTGTAGCCGACCCGGGCCGCCTTGATGACCGTGACGCGCGGCACGTTCGGATCGCACATCGCGTCCATGAGGCCGCGCTGGTAGCCGTAGAGCGTCACGAGGCCGCTCTCGGCACCGGTGCTCTTGGGGATGCGCCCGTACCGTTCAGCCCAGGCCGAGCCGCTCAGGCGAGCCGGCTTGATGAGGGCCGAGCCGAACAGTGCCTGGGCCGAGACCCGCAGCTCCGTCCGGCCCGACCGGTAGTCGTGGGGGCGGTGCCGCTCAATGCTCCTCGAGATCGTTGCCGCTGCTGTCTCGCTCACCGGCCCACCGCTCGTTCAGGTCTTTCTCGGCCGCCTGGAACGCCCGGTTGATCTCCGACTCGCAGAGGTCCCGGATCTCGTTCGGGTTCGTCACGGTGGCGGTGCGGCCGGCGATCTTGGAGCCGGCATTCGACAGCCCGGACCGCAGCGCCTGGCAGAAGTCGGCCATGACGGACTCGGCGTCGAAACGCGACACGACGGACTTCAGCGCCTCGTCGGCTTCGACCTCGGCCGTGATGGCGTTGGCCACCGCGCGGCGCCGGTCCGCCTCATCCTTCGAGACCTTGCCGGCCTCGTCCATCAGCCCGGAGACGGCGTCCTCGACGGCCCGCGCGATGCGCCACTCGATCACGGCCGCAAGGTCGAACCGCCACTCCCTGCCTTTACTTCCACGCTCGACCGCGGGGCAGTCTTTCCGGACCCACGCATCGACGGTCGGAAGCGA
This sequence comes from uncultured Lichenihabitans sp., assembly GCA_964252065.1. Lineage (GTDB taxonomy): Bacteria > Pseudomonadota > Alphaproteobacteria > Rhizobiales > Beijerinckiaceae > Lichenihabitans. The sequence goes on along the minus strand of CAXUMV010000002.1, from coordinate 15,375 downwards.
GACATTGCAAAGGGTTGCGAGGTCCGATCGGTTCACGATCCGACCGGTCGTTTTGCCGTCGGACATAAACATAAAATCCGGTTTGAAAATCTGCGAAACAGCGCCCGGATGCGGTGCGGCGTCCCCCTCACAAAAGGATGTCCCGGCGAGGACCCGAAGCGGCGGGCATCAGATCAGGACGACTCGCCTACTCAACGCAGCGTGCTACCCTCTTCATCATTCATCGCTAGTGCCCCCAACGCTGCAGTGTTTAGGGTTGGGCCGACGCTCCAAGGTCGGTTCGTTCCGTCGTTGCTCGTTTGTTACAGAAAGCCTGTTACCGCATGCCCCTTAGCGCTGAGACACGAGAACTTGCATCAGTATTCTTCAATCAGGAGCTTTCTCAGCGAGATGCTTTTGAGGCCTCTGGGCGCAAATTCGTTCACTACACGAGCGCCGAGGTCGCAATGAGTATCATTCAAAACCGCATGGTCTGGATGAGAAATGCTATCACTATGAACGACTACTCTGAGATGGAGCACGGCTATAAATGCCTCACTAGCGCACTCAGTTCTTCAGAAGGAGTTCGATTACGAGATTTTCTAGATTGGTTGTACCCCGGCTTCACAGATAAACTTCTAACACGCTTCGATATTTGGTTGCCAACCTTTAAGACAGGTACTTATCTAACGTGTCTCTCCGAACATGAAACCAGCGAAAACGATCTAGGACGCCTTTCCATGTGGCGGGCCTACGGCGGCAATAACGGTATTGCCCTTGTAATCGAACCGGCGTCTTTCATGGTTGAGGAGGTTGGGCTGGGAGCGTATTCAAGCCCCGTTACTTACAGTGACGAAACGCAGTTTATCTACGACTTTTCTCACTCTGTCGATAAAATCATCAGCTCCGAAAGGTTCTTGCGGCTGATCGGACCTGAAGCGCTTATGACAAATATGTTTGTGGTTTTCCGGAAGCACGTACTCTGTACTAAACACCCCGGTTTCAAGGAAGAACGAGAATGGAGAGTGATCTACACCCCGCAGTATGACGAATCTCACGCGATCACGAGCAGTCTTCGGTGTGTAAACGGTGTCCCTCAGATTGTTTTTCAAATGCCTCTTGAGGACAGACCAAGCATCGGCCTCTACGCCGACCTTAGTGGCTTGCTTCACAGCCTTATAGTGGGACCTTCGCAGCAACCCCGAACAATACTCGACAGCTTCAGGGCACTCTTGCAGCAATCTGGGTATTCAGAGGCCGATGCCATCAGGATGGTCAGATACTCCGGCATCCCGCTTCGCGTTTGACAGTCAGCAACTCACCGCCGCCGCGTTCGCATCGCCTTCGCACATGGTACGGGGGGATCAGTGCCCGAAGCTGAGGTGCGGCGCGGCCGGCGCATCGTTCGGAGTCTCGGCCGCGGCGGGCGCCACCGGGGCTTGAGCACGTACATCATCGGGCGCTGCGGCTTCGCTACCCACCTCAACGAGCTCGACCGTCACCTCGCCGTCGGCCGCGATGTCGACCTTGCTCGAGGCGATCTGCTCGTCGCTCAGCCCGACGCCCTTCTTGGCGAGGCTGAGGGCGGCCGCCTTGAACTCCTCGGCCGAGAACGAGGCGG
>CAXUMV010000002.1:12167-13765 GCA_964252065.1 uncultured Lichenihabitans sp. | reverse complement strand
CGTCTTGGTGGTGATGACCTTGGTGGCGGTGGTGATGTTCATGGGTTCAGCCCTCAGTGAACGGTGTGCGCGACGACGCGGCCGTCGGTCACGCCGAGCGGCGTCAGCCGGTGCTTGATGAAGCCCTCGGCGTCGTCTTCGCACTCGAACACGTTCGCGCTCATGAACGCCGCGAGCCAGCCGAACTGGCCGGTCGCGTTGTGGCCCATGTAGCGAAGGTTCGGCCTGTCGGCTGGCGGCGTCCGCTCGACCGTGAAGCGTTGGTTCATGCGAGCGCGGCCCCATCGCTGCGGAGCGGCCTGCCCCAGATGTTGCTCGCGGCCGTCCTGAGCACGCGGCGGTCGGCCAGCAGCTCGCGCAACGTCCCGCCCGGCTTGGCGACGTGGATCGGAACGACCGCGCGGCCGACGATCGCCGCGATGCTGCGGTCGGTGTCGACGATCGCGCGAGCCGTGTTGGGCAAGCGGTCATACTGGGCGGAAGTCAGCATGCGTGGGTCGGCTCCGGCCAGGCCACCAGGATGTGCTCCTGGCCGACCATGATCGCTGAGAGAAGCTCGTGCCGGCCGTCGATGATCACGAACTCGTCGCCGTCCCACTCGCCGCGAGGGCAGGGCCAGCGCTGGTGATCGCCGAGCTGCAGGCGTCGCTCGTAGGCGGTCTTCATGTCGCCGATCGCCATGCGCTCACGGCAGGCGAAGCGGCAGGCCCAGACCGAGACGTAGCCGGTGCGGATCAGGCGGCCCGGCGGAACCGCGAGCGAGCGGTCCTCGGCTAGGGCGACGGGGTTCAGCATCACGCGGCCAGTCGACGCCTGACCGGGAACAGTGCGCCGATCGCGTGCAGCTGCATCTCTGTTGCCGTGAGCTCGGCAAGGCGCTGGTGGCGCTCCAAGCTGACGAGACCGTCGTCGGATGGATGCGGATCGAAGACCATCCGCCCGGATTTGCAGACGACGGCGTGCCAGAACGGGCCGCGCGGCGAAGGTCCCGAGCCAATAGAGTAGGCGTCGGCCAGCTCGGCGGGCTCAGACTCGTCCGGCCAGATGTCTTCGAGCTTGAGCCCGCGGTCGGCGAGCCACCGCCCGATGCTGCCTTCCCAGTCCGCGCGGCACGCGTCCGATGTGGTGTCGATCGCCGAATGCAGAGGGATTTCGAGCAGCGAGGCCAAGCAGGCCGCCATGCAGTTACCGCGCCCCTTCGGATCGGTGGCGACGAAGATCGTCTGACGAACGGGGATCACGGTGCGACCATGCCGGTCTCGTAGGCGTCGAACATGCTCATCAGACGCGTCGGCCCGACCGGCTCGAAATGCGCCGCGAACTCGCGATCGTCGACCACGCTCAGCGCCTTGGTCACCCGGTCGCGGACGACCCACATGCCGGCGCCGACGTAGACGCGGCCGAACGGGGTGGCGACTTCGATGGTCGCCCCGTCAACGACGGCGCAGCCGAACGAGCGGCTGATTTCGGCCGCCAGCGCAGGCGATCCGTCGAACAGCGTGGCGTCGACTTCGTGGGCGGCGCGGCGGAAGCGGGTCATGCGATGGGTCTCGCTGCGCCTAAAGGGCTGCCGCGAGCCGGGGCCGCTGTGGCAGCAT
>CAXUMV010000002.1:0-12157 GCA_964252065.1 uncultured Lichenihabitans sp. | reverse complement strand
GATCGCAGCGATCTCGATGCGCCTGACCTTGTCGGCCGTGATGCCGAACCACTCGCCGAGCGCGTTCAGCGGCGCGACCTCCTCAGCGATCCAGCGCTCCTCAATGATGAGACGCTCCATGTCGTCGAGTGACGCGAGTGCAGCGCGTAGATCAGCACCGCGCTCGTCGTCGTCCAGAAACTCTGCGGTGCGGTCATCGTCCAGGCTGGACGGGTCGACGAGCTTGTCCCCGATCTCTGCCTCGCCATCCTCGTCCCACCGCGCTGAGGCGTTCAGCGAGACGTCTCCGGCCGACAGCCGGGCCTCCATCATCTCGACGTCGCGGATCGGAACGCCCATGGCGGCGGCGATCGACGCACGGACCAAGGAGGGGCTGGTCGAAGGATCGCGCATGAGGCGGGCTTTCAGCCGCCGCAGGCTGAAGAACAGCGCCTTGTGTTCGTTGCTCATCGAGCCGCGGACGATCGACCAGTTCCGCAGGACGTAATCGTAGGTCGTCGACTTGATCCACCACGACGCATAGGTGGAGAAGCGAACATCTCTGGTCACGTCGAACCGCGCCGCAGCCTCGAGCAGCCCGACCATGCCTTCCTGCACAAGGTCCTCGACGGGAACCCCGTAATGCCGCAGCTGCCGCGCCCGGCTCACGGCCAACCGCACATGGGCGATCACGAGCGTCCCGAGCGCCTTGGCGTCGCCGCTGCGGTACCGCCCGATCAGCGCTTTCTCCTCGTTAATGGATAGGAGCTTTACGCCGCTTGCTGCGCGCAGCAGCAGCTGTCCGACATCGGTCGAGCTCATAGGAACCCCTTGCCCGCGTTGTCCCGGAACAGGTCGCCGTCTTCCATGTAGCCGAGCGTCGTCTCGAGCTTGGCATGCCGCATGTGGCTGGCGGTTTGCCGAAGGTCGGCCCCGATATCGCCCGCCGTCGTGGCGAAGCCGCGCCGCGGCGAGTGACCGCCGATCAGGGTGGGGTCGAGGCCGATGGCCGCGCAGCGCGCCTTCAGGATGCGGGCGAACTGCCCGGCGGTGAGACGGTCCGGCGAGAGCCGGTTCCGATCGCAGCCCCGGAACACCGGACCGTCCGCGATGCCGCTGGCGTCGAGCCAGGCGCGGACCGCGTCGGGGATCTTCAGCTTGCCGTCCGGCACCGCGACGGTCCGGCCATGGCCGGCCTGGTCGGTCTTGGTCTTGTGCAGCCGGACCAGCAGGCCGCAGCGGTGGCGTTCGAGATCGGCGACGTCCAGCGCCACCAGCTCGGACCGGCGGAGCGCCGCGCCGAAGCACAGCAGGATCAGCGCGCGGTCGCGGGCGCCGACGAGGTCGGGCTTGATCTTGCGGACGACCTTGGCGAGCAGGTCGACCGTGAGGGCCTGTTTCTTGGCGGGCCGCCGGCCCAGCGTGTTGCGGATGCCGGTCAGGACCGCCCGGACGTCCTCACGGCCGGTCGGTGCATCGTGGCCGAGAGCCCGATGAGCGAAGGCGATGGCGGCGGCCCGCCGGTCGATTGTCGAGGCTGTGCGCCCGAGACCGGCGAGGCGGGTGAGATAGCGAACGACGGTGCGGCTCGCGGCCGGCGCGGGCTCGACGCCCTCGCCTGCGCACCAGCCGGTGAAGTCGCGCCAGTCGGCGGCGTAGGCCCGGCGGGTCGCCGAAGATTTCGAGGCGGTGGCGAAAGCGGCGGCGGCATCGTCCAGGATGTCGCGATTAGGAGTGGCGAGCGCCCCACCCGGATGCACGATAAGAGCCTGATCAGACATGGATCAGAACCCGTTTCGGATGCATGGGAAGGGCGATTATCGTGCGCCCGCTCAGAGCGTGGTGCGATGTTAGAACCGACCGCCGAGATTGCCATTGAAGCGTAGCATTTCGATCAAATGGAGCACTGTTTTGTTGTGCAGATGCCAGTCTGCAGTCAGGGCTTCCGTCGATGAGTATCTCGTCTATCGCGACTTCGACACTTATCTGGCTTCAGGCGCTCGCTCCCGGCTGGGTTTGGATCAAAAACGATGCCTCGACGATCTCGGCGATCGCAGCGCTGCTATCTTCGTGCGCCGCGTTTCTAGCCGTGAAATCTCAAAGTCGGGCACTGGCCCAGCAATCATCAGATGCGAAAGCAGAACGCTATGCATCAATCGTGAGTGCAGCACGATTGACTTGGATCGACAATATTCGGGATGACATTTCAGAGTATCTAGCAATAAGTACGACTAGATTACCCGGGCTAGGTGAATACCCCGAGGCATACTCAGAATACATCAAGGTGCGCCATCGGCAATCGCTGCTGCGTGCTCGGATCGAGTTCAGACTGGACAAGTCAAAACAACGCCAAGGCGAATTGATCGACGCTTTGGACGATGTCACTGAGAGTAGCGGCGCTTTACACGCCATGGCGCTGGCTCGGGAGCTCTTCGATGGCGAGTGGGTCAGAGTAAAAGCCGAAGCCGCAGGCCAGCTCAGACCCCCACCTTCTTGAACTGGATGACGCTCCACACGCAATGCGTCCGCTCGCCGATCTCGCCCTGGATCGCGGCCAGCTCAGCCGCCTCGCCCAGAAGGGACGAGCGGTCGGACGACACCATCAGGACGGCCTTCCGTGGCTTGGTCTGGACGAGGGCCCAGAGCCGGCCGGCCGGCGGCGGCTTGAACGCGGTCAACGGCCGTCCTTCGGCGCGAACAGGCGGGCGCCCGGCCCGCAGCTCGAGGGGTTGAGCCGGACCGCATTGGCCTTGCGACTGGCCGCACGGCGGCAGGTCATCGACGCCGGATCGAGATGCCGGCAGTCGAGGCAGACCTTGCGCGATGGCGCCGTCGCCTCGTCCGTCTGGTCGAGCCTCACCGCGGGCAGATCCGGAAGACGCGCGCGAGGTCCGCGCCCTCCAGGACGATCAGGTCCTCGGTCAGGCCGCCGTGCTGGTCGATCCAGGCCCGCAGGACGTTGGGGTAGTGGCGCTCGAGCTCTGCCGTTCCGGCGTCGGAGCGGTCCGACGCGTCGTAGGGATCGTCCTGGCGCGGGGTGAACGCCTGGTGGAAGCCGAAGCGGGCGGTCGGGGCGACGCACAGCCGGGAGGCGGGCAGGGCGGCCAGCATGGTGCAGGCCGACATGCAGTCGCCGGCGATGCGGACGTGGACCTTGCGGCGCAGGTACTGGCTGACCCGCGCCGCGAACGGGACGAGGTGACCGCCGTAGTCGGCCCGGATCACGACGTGATGAGCGGGCGCAGGCAGCATGGGCGCAATCTTCAGTGATGAAAGCGGATGGTGATCATGGTCTCGCCGCCGAGCGCGCGTGCGAAGCGCATGAGCCGACCGACCGAAAAGGCTCCGGTTCGTCCGCGCAGCAGCTTCGACAGCTTGCGCTCGCTGAGACCGAGGTGAGCGGCGACAACGTCATGCGAGAGGCCGAGCCTGTCTATCTGGTCGGACATCGCTGCAACGAGGTCGGACTTGTGCTGTTCGCAGGCCGGGTCGCCGAACCCGAGCGCTTCGTAGACGTTCATCGCTGGATCCTGGCAACACGGTCGCGAAGCGCCTGCGCGACCGCGAAGATGACGAGCAGCACGGCCCAGCCGATGGCGAACCGGGTGAGGTCGTCCATGGCCTGCGCCCGTCGGTTAGCACGATGGATTAGCTTCAGGCACGTCGTCGAGTCCGACGCGATGCGCAGGGATAACGACGAAATCGCCCTTGCGCGGCCGGGGCGCGGATGGCGAACAACTTTCCGACTGGCGCGTCTAGCGACGCTGGACTTTGATAAGCTACAGTTCCTAACCGCTAACGCCGGCAGCTTCGGCGAACTTCACACAGTAGCCAAATGCCGAACCAGACCCCAAACAGCGCAAACGAGGCCGACGTGATAAGCAGTGCTAAAGCTGCTTCCTCTACCTTGTTTCTCGGCCAAAGTGGCGAATGGTGGGATATTGTACTCATTGTGTCGTTGATTTTGACTGCACTAGTCGCCAGTTCGGTAGGCGTTGCCACGGCAGGATCAATATTTGCACATAAGAGAGAGGCGCAGGCCGCAGAAGCTGAGCTTGAACGGTTCAAAACCGAAACCGCAGGAAGGATAGCCGATGCTTCGAAGGCTGGCTTTGCAGCTGGCGAAGCCGCGGGGGCTGCGCTGGCGAAGGCCGCTACGCTCCAGAGTGAAGCAGATCGAGCGAAACTCGAAACGGAAAAATTGAAGAAGACTGTTTCATGGCGTGAGCTTGACGAGCGCTCGGTAGAAACGTTGATCACGGCGCTCTCTGTATCCGTAAACGGCGTAAATCTAAGATTCTCAGACGGTGACTCTGAGGCGTTATTTTTAGCACTCCAGTTTTCGCGGGTATTTGAGGCTGCAAGTTGGAGAGTCGGGTCTGGAGCACTAAAATTTAATGGTATCATATTTGGCGTCGTACTGAGTGGTCCTGAAAGCGAAACTAAAGGCATTTTAAAAAATGCACTAACGACAGTCGGTATTCCGTTTGTAATCGGCGAATTGCCCGTAGGCGTCGGTTTCATGACGACGAATAGTATTGAAGGAGCTCCTACGCTGTTCATAGGGTCCAGAATACCATCAACCTTGAAATGAGCCGAAGCAGGTTGGGATACAAAAGCTGCAATCAGGAGCGCTCCAAGGACGCGCGCCCTCATAGGCCCACATCCAATCCCGCTCTTCTTTAGATGGCCCGAAGCGGTCAGACCTCTCGCTGCAGATGCGCCCTCTTGCCGAAAACGCGCGTGGCAACGATTTTCTGGGCCGAAGACCAACGCTCGCCACTGTAGCTTGTTGATCATGCGGCCCGTCGCGTCTCGACGCGGACCTCGCGGCCCGTGTGGCGCGTGGATGGGATGACGATGCGCCCTGTGCGGAAACGGCCGCGCGGGCCGTTGATGGCGTCGTGCCGCTCGGCCGCACGGAGATCGGCCGCCACCTTCATCAGCTTGCGGTAGGCGGCGTCCTTGTCCTCGCAGAAGGCGTGAGGCTGGGTGCGGGAGAGGGGGCGGATGTCGAGGACATCGCGCGCGGCCCGCTCGAGATCGCGGGAGAGCTCGTTGGCGCGGGTCTCACGCATGCGGAGTCCCAGAAACTGAAAACGCCCGACAGCGGAAGGCTGCGGGCGCGAAACACGATCTGAACAGCGTGATGCCTGATCTCGATCCGGATGTCAATCCGTCTATGACGGCGCGAATGCGGCAGTGCATCGGCATGCTGGATTTCGGCTCTGATTAAGAGTAGGACACGATGATAATCGTCGGCGGCCGGCACTATCGTTTAATGATTGAAAGAACGTCGAAAGCGAGACCCCGAGGGTCGATACTAATCGGGTCTTTTTCGGTGCTTTGTTCGCTCTATCAAGCCCTGATATGGTGGAAAACAGGCACGATTATTGTCCTGAGCAGACGTCATCCAGAGATTGCAAATCGTCTTGTATCTTTTAATGAGGAACCGCGTCTGTTTATTTATTCTGCAATTTTCAGTGCGGCCATAGGAGTAATCGGTTGTTTTCTGATCGTATCAAGGGTGAGATTTCTGCTCAATCGACTGAGAGACTTTCGTTCGAAAGATCGACAAGGCAAACCCTCAAGCGGCTGATTGAGCAAAGGTGGTCAAGCGAGATACGGGGGTGTTCTGATATTGGCCTTGCTGACGAGCACCTGCAAAATGGGCTATAGATCCCGTGACTCCAAAATAGCCGGCGTCATGAGCATCGCCGGCATATCCGGTTCTCTACTCCACCACTATGGAACGTCGCCCCGCACCGCAGGCACGCCCGCTCTCCGGCCTTCTGCTCGTGGGTGAACACGACCTCGGCCTCGTCGATCGCCTCGATCAGAAACGCGGCTTGCTCGGCGAGCGCCGGCCACGTCGACGCCGCGGCTGCGTGCTTCGCCTGCCAGGTCACCAGTGCGGTCCGGCACGTGCCGAGGTCGGTCATCGCCTCGTCGGTTGCATCCTCCAGCCGGCGCGCCTCGACCGCGTCCTCGCTCTCGGCGATCTGGTTGGCGACGCCGCGGAACGCCTGGGCGAAGTCGGCCCAGACCGCGACATACGGTGCGTAGCGGGCGCGCCAGCCAGTGAGCGCGTCGAAGGCCTCCCGGGCCTTCTGCACGGCGGCCGCAGATTCGCCGCGCAACACGTTGTGGCCAGTGCGGAATGCCGGCTTCGGCTCGGCCCGGGTGATCCGATAGGCCGGCACGACCCGAGGCCGATCGTTGACGACGACACGGACCCTGATGGCCCGCATCATGGCTCGGACCTGGTCCAGGCGCCGGTCGTGCGCAGCCTGCTTATCGTCCCAGGTCAGGTAGCGGTGCAGCGGCGAGTTGGACGAGCGGGCGACCTCGAGGACGCCTTCCTCACTGAAGGCATCCTGTTCCGCCAGAGCCTCGAACTGAGGCCCGATGATCGCAGCGTCCTCTGCCGTGAACCGCGAGCCCGCCGCGGCGAAGTACTCACGGAGAGATACGCTGGCGCTCATCGATGTCCTTTGCTTTGCAGAGCTAAACTTCGCCAAGTGACGCTATGCGTCGCTGTGCTTGACGGGGCTGGGCTCAGTCGACCGAACCTTGCTCTGTGCACCGGCCAGCGCCGACAAAGGCGCGGCCGGACGCCGTCCACCGACATCGGTCATGCCGGGCGGACGGTGTCTGGATCAGGCGGCCTGGGCCATGCCTTGTTCGCTGAGGACGAATTGTCCGAACGTCCCGTTGCTCTCGGGGCGCCAGGAGCCGATCCCGACCGCGAAGCCGGCGATCTGGAAGAGGTTCAGGATCTGTGCCTCGCCGATCATGCTGCTATTGAACATGACTGGGACGTCCATCGACCATGGCCAGAATTGCGGCCGATACGCGATCGTGAACCCCGCTCCGCGGAGACGGACGGGGTCCGACCGCATCGTCGGGGCGGGGGCTTGGATCGGCACGAAGGCCGCCGGGATGTTCAGGATGCCCCGCAGATGCGTGCCCTTCTCGTCGGCGAACCGGAAGCCGGCGGCCACGAGCGCCTTCTTGATGCCGTCGCTCGGGAATCCGTGCACCCCTCCCGCGAGCAGATGCATGGCGTCGTTGAACTCGGCATCCGGGTCGCGCGCTTCCCGTGGTCCCTTGGCCTCGTGCTGCTGCTTGTCCTCGATCATCTTGCGGGCGCGATCGCTGAACCGGTTCGTCAGCAGCGGCGTGGAGCCCACGATGCTGACGACCATGCTCTTGAGCTTGATCTCCGGGATTTGGATCGTCTTGTCCGTTTCCGGTGCGTTGCGCCTCGTCATCAGAAGAGCCTCCAGTGGCTCGCCAGGGTGAACAGGCCGGTCCGCAGGCGCTCCATGCCGGCCCCCAGCCGGGCCTCGTTGGAGCCGCCGGGCGAGAGGTGCACCTTCGCGGCGTCGGTCAGGGACATTTCGAAGCAGACGACGTCGACGACCAGCCGGCCCGCGCCCTTGTAGGGATGGGTCTCGAACCAGCCCATCAGCTTGCAGGCCTCCCGGAACTTCTGCCGGTTGTGCATCGCCCGTTCGGTCTTGGGGAACCCGCAGGCGCCGCCATCGCCCGATCCTCGCACGTCCCGGCTGAGGTCCTGCGCCGCGATGCCGCCAAGCCCCGCCTCGTAGAAGTGGACCACGAGCTTGTTGGCCGCCTGGTACATGGCTTCGTTGATGTGGGGCATGTGGTCGAGGCTGCCGCGATCGCGGAGACGCTCGATCGGCGCCGGTGCCCGGTAGAAGCCGGCGGGCGTCTTGCGTGGCTTGTCGTCCTTAGCCAGCCGCTCCTCGGTGGGGACCTGCGGAGCCGCCGGCTGCTGGCGCACGGGCTGCCGGGCGGCGAGGAACTGCCGGAACGAGGCCTTGTCGCCCGCTGCCGCGCCGGCCTGCTTGCGGCGCGGTTGCGGCACCGCCTCGGCGAGCTGCCGCGCTCGTCGGGCGCGAGGGCTCATGTCGTCGCGCTGGAAAGAGTTGATCGCCTCGACGGCTTCCTCGGCCATGCTGAACCTCTTCAGGCGTCGACGGGCGGCAAATCACCCTCGACGTTTGTAGAACGTCCAGGGCGATTGGTCCCACTGTCAAGCTCTATCTGCTCAGATTTGAGGCAGGCGACGATCTGGGCGAGGGCGCGCCGTCGGGTGCGTTCGGCCGAGGATCGCGACCAGCCCATCGCGATGCAGCGATCACGGAACGAGTCGCCGGTTGCCTTGCATCGCGCCCATGTGAGTAGGACAAGGCGCTCGCTTCGGTCCGGCACGAATCGGACTGTCCAGGTCAGCGCCTCGCCGGCGTCCGGGGCTCCCTGCACCCTGACCATGCCGGGCGAGCTGAAGACCGGGTGACCCGGGAGCGCTGTGAAGGCAGCGATCAGGCGCTCCTCGAGGAGAGCGACGAACGATTTGACGACCTCATGCATCGAGGCTCGCTAGACGGCTGTTGGGGGTCGGCGGCGACGTTGCGGCATGCTGCTGCGAACATACCAGAAACGGCTGCACGCCGGCTGAACGTCCGAGCCCGGACGATCCTACATTATGTAGCTACACTATTGACCCGAGACCAAGGAATATGTAGTTACATAAAGATGGAGATCACCTTCGATCCTGCCAAGCGCGACGCGACCCTTGCCGAACGCAAGCTCGACTTCGCCGATGCCGAGGAGGTGTTCGCCGGCCTAACAATCGACATTGCCGACATCCGCAAGGAGTACGGCGAAGACCGCATCATCAGCGTCGGCCACCTGCGTGGGCGCATGGTCGTGATCGGCTGGACGCGCCGCGCGGTCTCGACCGTCGCCATGTCTTCTCGATGAGGAAGGTCAATGAACGAGAGCAAAGCCGCTTCGGGCACCGACTTGCGGGCCCTTGATGCCCACACCCCGACCGAAGCCGAGTACGCCGATCTGCCCGAGCTGACGGAGGCCGACTTCGCTCGCGGCACCGTTAACGTGGCCGGCAAGTCGGCCCGGCGAGGTCGGCCGGCGCCGAACGGCGCCAAGGTTCAGGTAACGCTGCGCCTTGACCGCGGTGTGGTCGAGAAGTTTCGGCAGACCGGGCCGGGATGGCAGAGCCGTATCAACGCGGTTCTCGATCAGTGGGACGGCGAGGTCCCGCTGCTCTACTAATCCTAAGCATTTGCAGCCGGGAGCCCCCGTCTCATTTAGGTCGGGTTACCTTGAATGTTATCCGACGGAGTTTGAGCGATGTCGGTCTCTCCAATCAGCGGTGCAAGAGCGTGTAATTCAAGATCAGGATATGACTCCTGAACGACATCGATCATCGGTCTTTCCTCGTCTGTCTCGTGGTACCAACGTCGGGCGGTGCCGTCAGGTCTCTTGCGTCGGCCCTTCTGGAATATGTCACGATACCGAGATGGTGAAATTCCAAGAAACGGGACGAAGGAGACCTTCCCCTCGGAGGATGATTCGATTTCGATTTCGTGTTGATGAAGATCCTTTGCCTTACTTTTCGGGTAAGGTTCCATATAGACTACTCTTTTTATTCCGGGAGCGATGATATGTTTCGTGCAGTTATGACACGGAAATGTTGTACAAAAGAGCGTCGCAGTCTTCACTGAACGTCCAAGCCGAGCAGCATCACAAATTGCACACATCTCCGCGTGAACTATTCTTCCAAACTCTGTGAGGTCCATTACTGCGGCGTCTGTGAGAGCGCCTTCAATCGAGTCCTCCGCTGTCGAGCGAGATGTGACCTTCTCCACGATCTGCGATGCCGAACCTAAAGATTTTACCTTGTCAGACAGAAGACCCCGTTTCAAAAGCCGATCAAACAGATCTCTTAGAAGCTCCCGTTTCAACAGTTCATTTGGATCTTGGCCTAAATTGACATCCCTATAATCTGGCTTTTCTAAATCCCAGTATGTACCCCCAAACGCTTTAGGAACCTCGTTGCAGCCTTGTGTAATTAGTTCCCCATCCGAGCTAAATATTGCAGCGCCGACCTGGCGAGAGAGATCTGCTGAACGGAGAGAGGCTGATTTCGCTGCATACATCCCATACTCTTCTTTAGATGGCGTTATGTTTGTTCTTCCAAAGAAAGCATGAACAAATCTAAGTACCTTATTATCCATCTCTTGTCTGTTTATGCCATCAATAAAGACATCTGCCAAATGAAACGTCTCACGGAGGTGTTGTCCGTTCTTATCGTCTTCCTCGGCGTCTCTCATGAAGAGCTTTTCGATTTTGCCCGGGATCTCCTCAAGAGGCATGAGACTTCGGCGAAGCTTTGCTTCAATCCGACGCGTTCGTTCAGGAACTGATCCATAGGCTGATATTAGTAAGAATTGCCTGCCATAAACACGCCTAAGTAGATGTACCTCATTTGGTCGCTTTAACTGACGAATGATATATGCGGTCTTGCTGCACGGCGTTGACTGATCCTTTGATAGACTAGCGCGACGCTCTCGTATTGCACGAATTGCGATTCTAGCCATAGTATCTTCTTGCTTGAATCGTCGACACAACGCGTTTGCATAGTCCATTTTGAAGTTGATATCGGTGAAGAGATCATTGTTTATCGGTTCCGGCACTCCCGTAGGAATCGCCCGCATCTCAGATGTGAGCTTGATCGGCTGAGCGGCATATTGAACGCCTTTGAGTGCATTCGTCAGGCTTTCGGTGATCTCGTCCATGTCGACGCCTATCGGACCTGCAATCCCGAAAACCAGCTCAGGATGAGGCACCAAATCGAGGGTCGTCGGCATCTGGCGTTTACCTGTTCGGTGTGGCTCCACGTACCCTATGCCTGGATCGTTTTCGGCGATAGCGTCGTTCAAGTTCGACTGAGATCGGGAGGTGGCGATGTCCGGAAAGCAAATCGACCGAAGCGCAGACGTACAAGCTATCCAAGCTGCGGCAGAGCGAATGGCTGAACGCTTCGGCGGAAAATTCGAAGTCGATCCAGAAAAGGTTAGGGATTTCATTGGATTGACCGTGGAACCGGAGGTTCAGGTCCACGCTCATGAAGACGATCAAAGGGAGAGGGCGGGCCGAACTTTGGACTGCTAGCTTAGATGTGCATTTCGAGCTGCCCGCCAGCCCGTGCCCGTCTGACCTCGACCCGAACGTGCTGTCCCTTGCGGTCGATGACCTGCCCCACGAAGGCCCCCTCACCCCGGGGGCGCTTCGGCCCGCCATCAAACCCGAACAGTGCCTCCGCAGCCGCCCGCGCATCGGGCCTGGGCCTGCCGAAAAACGGCTGACGCGGGCTCCTGGTGCGCGGCACCGCCGGCACCGCCTCGAACCCGTCCAGCGCGATGGCATCGAGCTGGCGGGCCATCCGCGATAGCCACAGCAGCAGCTCGGCCCGATCGACGGCGCAGTCCCGCGGCATGTCGCGCATGGCGGCGGCGACTTCCCTGATCTGACGGGCCGCGCCGAGCTTGGCTTTGATCCGCGGGCGATCGGCGCCGAGATCACGCCGCTCGACCAGGACCGGCCGGCGCCTGGCGGGCTCAGGGGAGGTCCTGGGCGGGCGCGGGCCCATCAGGCCACCGCCTCGAGCGCTGGGCCGGCATCCGCCTCGTCCTCGTCGTAACCGACCTCGGTGACCCGCCAGAACCCGTCCTCCCGGTCGAGGTCGATAGAGGCCGGCCGGATCAGCTCATGCCGCCTCCGGTAGGCCTCCTCGAGCGAGCGCGGGGCGGGCTTGCTGCCGAGCAGCCGTAGCCACATCGCCTGCCACCGCGGCGCATGCATCGACTTGAACCAGAGCCGCGCGATCGCCTCGCCACCCAGCGAGAACGACAGCATGCAAGAGACCGACGAGGGATCGCTGCGTTTGCGGTAGGCGTGCAGCGCGATCGACTCGACGGGCAGGCGGTTCCAGCCCTGCTCCTCGACGAGCGCCTCCATGGCCCGGTTCTCGACGGCCCAGGCGATGGTGCCGTATTCGAGCTGCACGGCATCGACCGGTCGCCGCACCACGAGGGCCGCGCCACAGTGGCTGCAGGCCGCCTCCTCCGTATGGTTGTAGGTGCAGCAGGCCCGGCAGGCCTGCCACGGCGCGACGCCGCCCAGCGGCTGGCCGGAGCGGTCGAAGTGAGGCCGGTGCACGGGCCCGAACCGCGGCACGTTACCGGCAAAGTCCAGCACGAGGCAGTCGGCCTTGCCCGCCGCGACCCGCGTGCCGCGCCCGATCGACTGGCAGTGGATGATCGGGCTGACGGTCGGCCGGCAG
>CAXUMV010000001.1:0-30219 GCA_964252065.1 uncultured Lichenihabitans sp. | reverse complement strand
GCAGCCGCCTTCTAAGCGGCAGGTCGCAGGTTCGAGCCCTGCCGGGGTCGCCAGATTTTCCCCTTATTGATGAGTAAATTAGCAGCGTTCGCTGTCCCCGGACCGGGCGTTTTGAACCGATTTTTCGTTTTCAGGCAGTGCGAGGAATTTCAACGGGTTACTAGGGGGTGACGTTTGCTCCTTGCAACGCGGATGCAACACGGGGCACGGCGCGAGCGGCGAAATTTCGCCTTTTCGTCCTGCAACTTGCGCGCGCCGGTCGAGCCACATTTTCGGCGGACTGCAACACCGGAGCCGCAGCCGGCTAGGCGTCACCATTCAAGAATCTGCTTCAGAGCGCCGCTCCTGTGCGACCAGCCTGGTCGTGAGCTCGGCCAGGGTTTCATCCTGGCGCCGCAACGCAGACGATAAAAATCGGATTTCGAATTTAAGAATGTCTATTTCTTCGCAGAGGTGATTTTCCATACGCCCAATTTAAATCATCACCACAGAATTTCGGCTTTAGAATTTGTCTCAGACAAAAATTAAAGACTAAAAATTGTAGGGGAACTGATCGCTTCGTGCGTTACCCGAGATAACGGGCTGCCATAAGGCTGAGGCCAACGAAAATTAAGAAGGCAATCAGCAGATAACCGATCTGCAATGGGATGGGTCGACGATCGAGTGCCATGTCAGCCTCCGGGTTGGGGGAATCGGGTAGAACGAAACCGTGACCGTCGCCGCCACCGTGGCCGCCGGTGCCGACGACGAGGCGCAGGAAGCCGTCCCATGGGCGAGTACCCCGAGGCGCCCGGCTGCCGGACGGTCACGGCCTCCGCGGCCCGCCGTTCGGCCCGCGCGAGGGCGCGGCCAGCCGCCACGGCATGTGCCTGTTCCAGCAGCAGCGCCTCACGGGCGGCATGCCGCTGGGCTGGCGGCAGGGTGCAGTCGAGAATCGCCAGCCGCAGGGCGAATCGCTGCAAGATCTCGGCCTCGCGGCCTCGGGCCGCAGCAAAGCGCATCGCTCCCGACGTCATCAGGCGGAGTACAGCAGGGCGTGAACAGCGGCGGGATCCGGGCGTGCCCATCGGCGCGGACCCCTCATCCGTCCCGGGCCCTGGCCCGGCGCTCGTCCCACCAGTCATCCCGTGCCGTCTCCTCCTGCGCCCGCTCCGCGCTGCGGCGCGCCTCGGCGGCGACCCCGGCGAAGGGATTGGGCGCCGGTTCGGGCTGCGCGCCTCGGTCGTTGGCCGGTGCGGGCCGGGTCGGGCCGCCATCGAGAAACCCGTCGAACAGCCGCTCGACCAGCGTCGCCGCACCGCCCATCATGCCGAGGCCGAGGCCCGCCACGACGTCCGCTCCATCGCGGACCCTTGGATTGGCCTCGGCGTAGGGATCGGTGTCCTCGCCCGCCGAACGCGCCTCAATCGGCTCGGCGCCGACGGGAGCCTGCCGCGTCGCCGTGGCTTGGAAGGCCAGCTTCATGTCGACGGCGGCGGGCGTGTAGGCTTCCTCCCGCTCGTTCTGGTTGGCGGCATCCGCGCGCATCTCCGCCAAGGCATTCACGCCGACGGCTTGGCGTGCGGTGAGCTCGGCCCGTTCGTCGCGTTGCCCGGCGAGCAAGGCGGCGTATTCGCCGTCCCGTGTCTCGCGCAGCTCGGTGCAGGCGGTGTCGCGCCGTTCCTTCAGCACGGCGTCCTAGCGGCCGACCAGATCGTCCTTCATCTGCTGCAGCGCCTCGCCGTGCATGCCCTCCCGGCGCGCGGCATAATAGGCCCCCCACTCGTCCCGGAACTCCTGCCGCACGTCGTGGAACACCGCCCGGCGCAGGTCGCGGAACGCGTCGCGCCCGTCCGCGAAGAAGGCGGTGCGGGTCTCCCGCTGCTCGTCCTTCAGGATCTGCCATTCTTCGTTGCGCGTCGGCATGCGGGTCTCGGTGGCCTCCCGCGCCCGCTCGGCCGCCTCGCGGGCGGCATCAAGCCGGCTCTGCGCCTGTTCGGCCTCCTTCATCGCCATCCACGCGGGACGCGTCGGCGAGGGCTCACGCTCCTCGACCGGCGCGAGACGCTGCTCGCAGTAGATGCGGCCGTGTTCGCGCTCGTACTCGGCCGCCCAGGCCGAGGAGCGCCGCCGCTCCAGGCCATCATCGAGCTTGGCACCGGTCTCGGGGTGCACGGCGTTGAGCATCACGTGGACATGGGCATGGGCCTTGTCCGTGTGGTTCGCCAGCACCGCCTGGTGCTCCTGCCAGCTCATATGCGCGAGGTAGTCCTCGGCTGCCGCGATGATCTGGGCGCGGTCCGGCGTCTCGTCCGGATGCCAGTTCAGGCTGAAATGCTTGACCGGGTTCTCCAGCGGCCGGCCGCCCTTCCGGACGCCCGCCTCCTCCTTGAGGAGCTCGGCATCGAGGTAAGTGCCGTACATCTCATGGATGGCCGAGGGCACATGGTCGTTGGCGCAGTTGAGCGTGTGGGTCCAGGCGACGCGCTCGGCCGTGTCGGCGCCGGCATCGTGGGTAAGGTAGGTGCCGAGGCCCGTGAAGGATTTCCCGGCCGAGAACAGCTTGACGATCACGGTCCGGCCCTCCGGTTCAGCAGCGCCCGGATCTCGCGTAGCAGCGGCTCTAGGCTCGGCGGGGCCGGCTCCTCCCGGGTGTTCAGGCGGCGGGCGATCTGGTTGAGGTTGTTGCCGAGGCGGCGCAGCTCGTGGACGAGCAGCAGTGCGGCCCGTGCCAGCGCGGTCTGCGCCGTGGCGGCATCGGGATCAGGATGGTCGGCATGGCGAACGGATGGCGCGCGGCGGCGCAGCAGCAGGTCGCGGCCGAAATCGACGAGATGCATGCCGGCGGCATCCGCGCGGCTTCGCAAGCCCGTCAGCTCGTCGCGCGTGAGGCTGAAATTGAGCTGCTGGTCGCGGCGAATTTTCGAGGAAGGTCGCGGCATATCCGGGTTTATCCAGCAGAGCGCATGCGTCCTGGGGTTCGGGGGCCACCACCGGCCCCCGACGAATGCTTTTGCCTAGGCAAAAGACATCTCGCTACGCTCTACGGAATTTAACTCTTCTCGCTCTATCCTGAAACTGCGGCCCCTCTTAAAACAAAGCCTATATCCATACGTTACGACCCATTCCGCATCTGCTTATCGCATCCACCAGTCTTATCCATTTTGCCATTCGGCCAGAGGTATTTTCTGCCCTTCAGTCAGCACCGCATATTGTTCGTGCGAAGTCTCGAATATCCTCCTGCTGCGTCTCGCGAATTTCTGCGCCGCCGGTTCCCTTAAATGCCGTGGGAGCGTCGCGGCCGCGCAGCGGCGCGCACGCGAAGAGCGCTGGCCTATCAGGCAAGCGGCAATCGGGTCAGGTATGGGAAGGAGCAGCGGCTCAGACGTCGCGCGCAGCGCGGCAGTCCGACCGCGACGCGCGCTACTCGGAGCGCGGCACGCGGCCGCCGCGGCGTTCGCGCGCCAGCGCGACGAAGCGGGCGCGCAGCGCCGCGAAGAAGCGCGGCGGCAGGAAGCCGTAGGCGACCGTGTCGTTGCTGCCTGAGCCAACCCGGCGCAGGTCGGGGCCGGGCCAGCGGAATTCGTTGCTCTCGGACAGAATGATCCAGGAGCGGTCGGTATCGAGGCCAAGATGCGCCTTGACCGTCGGCGGCAGTTCGAGGGCGCTCGCGGGGTCGGCCGGTGGGCTGTGCGTGATCGGCACGACCAGCACGCGCCGGTCGTCGTCGGCGTCGAGCAGCGTCAGGATGATGGCGCAGGGGCGGTCCTTGACGCCCTCCTCGCGCCCGGCGCGATGCTCGGAAAGCCAGAGATAGGCGTAGCGGATGACGAGGCCCGGTTCCGGGGTCGGCAGCGTCACGGCTGCCAGTCGGCGACGAGCGCGTCGAGCGGCGCGTGCCGGTCGTCCATCGTGGTGCGTTCGACGGCCGCTACCAGCGCTTCGGGCATGTCCTCGGTCGCGATCACCTGCCGGTCGCGGCGCTTGAGCCGGGCGTATTCCTCGACGGACAGCAGCACGAGGCGATCCCGCCCGTTGCGCGTGATGGCAACCGGCGCGGCCAGCGCCTGGTCGGCCAGCGGTCCGAAGTTGCGGACCAGTTCCTTCGAGCTCACCCGTGTCAAATCGTCCATGGTCGTCTCCTGCGTATGGTACGTACTATACGCTTTCTGGAGAGTCAGCTCAAAGGAAATCGCTTCGGTCGGGATCAAGCGGAGCCGTCGTGCGGGAGAAGAGAAGCCCCTCCGGCGGGCCCGGAAGGGCTTGAGTTCGCGGTTTGGTGTACCGTCAGTATTCCTCGGGCAGCATGATCGTGAGGGAACGCCCGGCGTCGATGTCGAGCGGATCATCGAGGCCGAGTCCGCGGGCTTCGTCGAGGAAGAGGTCGATCTTCCAGTACAGCCGCTGGCCCTTCACGGTGACGATCCCAAAATCGTGCCGCCCGTAGGCGTCGTCCTCGTTGGCGAACCCGTCGAAGGTCTTGATCGCCTTGAGCGCCGCGAGTTGGAAGTCGGGGCCGTGCGCGGCGACCTCTTGGGTGACGATGACGACGCCGGTTTCCGGGTAGGCCCGGAACTGGTCGTTCGCCGCGGCGAGGAGGGCGCCGCTCACGCGGCACCCCCTTCCGCCGTCTGGCCGTTGCCGTTTTTCTTGGTGTCGGGCTCGATCAGGCGGACGACGATGTCGGCCCCGTTCATCGGCATCAGGTTGAGCTTGAGGTTGAAGCCCTTGCCGTCGCGGTTGGCCCAGGCGGCGCCGATCTCGGCCCAGTCGGCCTTCTCGGCATTGGGGCGTTTGGTGACGGCATAGACCCGGTGGGTCGGCTTCGTGGAGTGGCTGGTCTCGGTCATGGGATGGCTCCTTTCGGGGTGGGAGGCCGCGCCCTTCGCGGGCCTCATGACACCCGGCCATCCCGGGGCGGCGGCAGGGGCAAGGGGAAAATTTCGGGCGGACCATGATTGTCTGCTTGAGGGCCCCTTGGCCCGTCCCGCCTAGCGCGGGTCGCACCCGCGCGCGGGCCAGCGGAGAATCGTGGGCCGCACGCAATTTTCTCCTTGGCTCACCCCCTTGAGGGTGAGCTCACCCTGCCGACG
Organism: uncultured Lichenihabitans sp.; assembly: GCA_964252065.1. Classification (GTDB taxonomy): domain Bacteria; phylum Pseudomonadota; class Alphaproteobacteria; order Rhizobiales; family Beijerinckiaceae; genus Lichenihabitans. Next base: position 25,147 of record CAXUMV010000001.1, on the reverse strand, counting down.
TCCCGGGATAGGGTCTGTCATGAGGCTCGCGATAAGGGGCGCGGTCTCCCACCCCGAAAGGAGCCATCGCGTGGCCGAGACCAGTGCGGTGACGAACCTTTACGGGGGCTTCCCGGTCCTTCCGCGCGCTGTCCGGGTAGGCTGGCTGGGCCGCGATCGGCGGTGCAGACCGGGAGCCACGACATGGGCTGGTTTCGAGAACCTCCGGAACGCGAGCGCTGGGCGGCGCCGCTGCCGCTGGTGCGACCTCAGGCGGGCATCGGCCTGGGGCGGCTCGATCCGCATGCGGCGCGTCTCTACGGAACGGGCCTGCCCCGCAACGCCGGTATCGCCCGGCCGGATCCCGATCGCCCACCGGTCAATGCATGGTTGCCGCCTGCCGCTCTGATGGACCTGCGTTGGCAGCCCGGCCAGCTGATGCTGGGCAAACTCGGCGGGGGGCCGCTCGGTCATCTCGACGACCGGCCGCTGGTGACCATCGCCGGCGCCCGCGCCGGCAAGACCTCGACGGTGCTGGAGCCGAACCTCTACCTCTATCCCGGCTCGATGATCGTGCTCGACCCCAAGGGCGAGCTCGCCCGCCGCACCGCGGCGGTGCGCGCTCTGCAGGGGCATCGCGTGCACGTGCTCGACCCGTTCCGGCAGGCCGGGTCGGCGTGCGCCAACTTCAACCTGCTCGACGAGCTCGACCCGGCCTCCGACCTCGTCATCGACGACGTGGCGACGCTGACCCAGGCGATCATCGTCGACGAAGGCGACAGCCGCAGCCAGCACTGGAACAACAGCGCCCGCGCCTTCCTCCAAGGCCTGATCCTGTTCGCCCTGACGCTGCCGAAGACCGAGCGCACCCTCGTCACGGTCCGCCAGTTGCTGTCGCTGACCCATCCCGCCCTGCGCGCGGCCGTGCGGGGCGCAGCCCCGCCGGCGGACGCCGTCAAGGATGCGGATTACTACGTCCAGCACCGCACGGCGCTGGAGGCGCTGCTGCTGGCGATGGCGCGGTCGGAGGACGTCTTCGACGGCATCCTCGCGGCGATCGGCGAGCGCTTCCAGGGCACGCCGCCGTCCGAGCGCGGCAGCATCATCTCGACGGCGGCGGCGCAGACCGACTTCCTCGACAGCCTGCCGCTGCGGGGGATCTCGAAGCGCAGCGACTTCGCGCTGGACGATCTCGCCGAAGGGCAGCCGACGACGATCTACCTGTGCCTGCCGGTGCGGATGATGCAGACGCACTACCGCTGGCTGCGCATGATCGTGCAGCAAGCCTGCACCACGCTGGAGAAGCGCGGCGCCTACCCGCGCCACAAGCCGCCGATCCTGTTCCTGATGGAGGAGTTCACGACGCTCGGCCACATGGACATCATGGAGCGGGCGGCCGCCTACTTCCCGGGCTTCGGGGTCAAGCTGTGGGCGGTGTTACAGGATACGACGCAGCTGCGGCGCTACTACCAGAACAGCTGGGAGACCTTCCTCGGCAATGCCGGGATCGTACAATGCTTCGCCAACAACGACCAGACCACGCTGCAGTATCTCAGCACGCGCATGGAAGGGCTGATCCAGCCCTTCGAGATCCGCACGGCGTTCTCGCGCGAGAGCTTCGCGCAACTGCTGCTGTTCGAGGGCGTCCCCCCGGCGGCGGCGGTGCGGCTGGAACACGCCGACGTCGCGGCGATCCGCCGGGCCGCGCTGGCGCGCGGCGGACAGCCGCCGCGCTACCTGCCGCCGGGCTGAGCCCAGAGCTGCTGCATGGCGAACTGCAGGTGCGCGCCGAGGACCTGGATGGCGCGGTCCTTGTCGTCGAAGGCGTGCAGCGTGACGTAGTCGACCTCGCGGGTGCCGTAGACACCGCGCAGCACGAAGCTGCCGTCAGGCACGGGCACCAGCTGCGGCCAGCCCAGATCCATGTGCGCGCGCCAGAAGGTATCGCAGCCATCGACAATCAGGCAGTCGGGGCGGATCTCGAGCGAAGTGTAGGCTTGGTCGTCACGAAAGAGGATCCAGTGGTAGACGGCCGCGGCGAGGCCGAGCAGCACGAGATTGACCCCGAAATGCATCAGCCGGACCGATTCCGGGCAGGCACGCAGCGCACAGCGCGGCTCCATCGGAAACGGCGAGCCGCGGACGGCGAACCACAGCGTCACGGTCATGGCGAGGAACCAGAGCACCACGCGGATCGCTGTGCGCCACGCCTGGACGTCTTTGATCTTGAAGGTCAGGCGGATGCCTCCTTCATCGGTGAAGTCGCGCTGGAAATCGACATAGGGGTCGGGGCCGCGATAGGCCGCACGCGACGGCGGTACCGCGGCCCGGATCGGTACGACCGGCGGCGACGCGGCCCGTCGCAGGGGCGTCGGCAGCGCCGGCGAACCCCTGCGGGCGATCACGTCCAGGCGTTTCGCCGCCAGCGGCGGGCGAACCGGCCCTCGCGTTGGCCATAGCCGAACCGGCGTCTGGCGGATCATGGCCGGCGGCCGACGCGGTGGCATGGCGAGTCTCGCGAGTCTTCGGGATGCCGACTTTATCAGGCCGACCGCCCACGTCGCCCGGACGGCTGCGGAAGACCTCGTAATGTTTGGCAGCCATGGCGTCAGGCCGGTCCGACCAGAGCGCGAACGCTCCCACGCCGTTTTGGTTTGGGGGCGGCCTGTGGCTCTTGCCGGGGCTGCGCTTCCGGTGCCTTCCGCGCCGTGCGCGTCCAGATCAACGCGGCCATCCGATCGTCGTCGCCTGGAAACAGCGCGACGCTGAGCGGCTGCGACAGGGTCGGATCATCGAGCAGGACCGAGAGGTAATCCTGACCCTTGTCGGAGCGCCGCCGCCAAGCGGCGCCGAGTTCGATCGCGCCGCCGTCGGCGTGCTGCACGACGCGATAGTCCGGCTCACGCTCGCTCGCCTTGCGCAGGGGTCGCAGCACGACGCCACTGCGCTGAATGTGCAAGGTGCGGATTTCGCCGGTGTAGGTGTCCGCTTCCGCCTCGTAGCGGAAATTGCCGATGATCATATTTATCTCCTCGAAGAACTTTCGGTCGAATTGATTTCGACCGCGCTGATGCAGAGGAGGCAATATTTTTATCGCCCGCGTCGAGATGGGGAATTTGTTCAAATCAATTGTCCGACGGATCAAACCCGGCGCAGGATATCTCCCGCAACGGGCATGAATATCCCGGGCTCACGCCGGAATATTTGCGAACCGCCAGACGGGAATGCCGAGCTTCCGCGCCTTGTCGGCGAGATTGTCGGTGATCCCGGAGCCGGGAAACACGATCACGCCAGCCGGCAGCGTATCTAGCATGGCGTCGTTGCGCTTGAACGGCGCCGCCTTGGCGTGGCGGGTCCAGTCCGGCCTGAAGGTGATCTGCGCGACCTTGCGGCTGTCGGCCCAGCAGGCGGCGATGCGCTCGGCGCCCTTCGGGCTGGCCCCGTGCAGCAGGACCATGTCGGGGTGCTTGGCCCGCACGCGGTCGAGGGTCGCCCAGATGCGGGTGTGGTCGTTGCAGTCGGTGCCACCGGCGAAGGCGATGCGCGTGCCGGTTGGCAGAAGCGGCTCGATCTCGGAGCGGCGCTTGGCGCTGAGGAAGTCCCGGCTGTCGATCAGCGAGGCGGTCATCGCGCGGTGGTCGACGACCGAGCCGGCACGGGGGCGCCAAGCCGAGGCGGTATGGGTCTCGAACAGGTCGCTCGACTGCTCGCGGCAGAACTCGAACGCGTTGCGCCGCTCGATCAGGCTGATGCCTTCGGCGGTCAGCCGCTCCAGTTCGACGGAGCGGACCTCGGAGCCGTCCTGCTCCTGTTGGCTGCGGCGCTGCGCCAGCTCGTTGCGGTCGAGGTCGCGCTGCAGGCGGTCGAGCTTGCGGTGGAACAGGTTGACGACGCCCCAGAGCAGTCCTTCGAGGTCGGGCTCCAGCCGCGTGTCGGTGAAGGCGACGACCAGGGCGTCGAAGACGTCGCCGAGGGCGCCCTGCACGACCGGCGCGTCGGGCAGCGGGCGCGGATCGGGCTCGTCCTGGTGCGGGCGGTAGCCGTGGAGCTGCAGCTCGTCGAGGAGATGGGCGGTCGGCGAGGTGTCGGCGGGAAGGGTTTCGAGGGCGTTGACGAAGCTGTGGTCGGTCATGATCGCGGGGTCCTGGTCCAGGTGACCGCGCGGGCCGCGCGGCCTTCATGGCGATCACCCGGCCGGGAGCGGGACGGGCTGGCACCCCCACTCCGTGGTCGATTGCGAGCAGATTGCGGAGGGGGGCCGCAGCGCAGCGGAGGACGCGCGACGGGCGGCTATTTTGTCTCGCGCTGCAAAGCCGGGCGGAGCCCGGCGGCGGAAAATAGCCGCCCGGCGCCGTTGCCTGCCCGTCCCGGTCCTGGCCCGATCGCCGCCTTGAAGGCCGGCCCGCGCGCTGGTCCCGACCAAGGACACGGTCATGCTCGTAGCGGAAGAGCCGAGAGCCGCGCTGGTGTCGTCACCGGGCCGAAAGCCTCCGGTCCGCTTCGGAGCAGTATCATGAGGAAGCGGACGAAGCTGCTCCAGCCGCGCTCGACCCTTTTCGGACCCTCGGAAGGTCCGCTTCCGGGCATTCTGATGAGGGGCACGAGCGACTGATGGTGGCCGGAAGGAGACGGTCGGCTTGCGGTTGAGCGGGGCAGGAAATCGGAGGCTCGCGTAGAAGATTTAGAACGGGAGGAGCCGCCGAAAGCGGGCGATGTTCACGAGCGCCACGAGTGACGAGGCCATGTAGGTGAGGGCCGCAGCGCGCAGGACGGTGTGGGCGCTGGGCATGTGCCTGCGTCGAGGAAGCGACCCGCCTCCAGGATGGGCAGAGCCCGGCGGAAGCTCGCGTCGAGTTCGACGGGCAGCGTCAAAAGGTGGAACACGAGGCGAACACCGAGGAGTGCGATGCCGACATTCACCTGCAGGGCGAGCAGGACGGGCGAATGGACGAAGGCGAGCATCACAGGCGCGGTCATCATCACCACGACCGCGGCGAACTCGAAGCCCTGCACGACCGGGGCGAGCGTCACCCGCGCCGCGAGGAGCGAGGTCGCCACTGGCGTCAGTGCGCGCTCGGCCAAGATCAAACGCATGGCGAGTGTCTTCGAGACGAGGATCTGGCGCGCACACAAAACCCTGTACCCGCGCGCTTCCATACATTATCGGCCTGCGTCGATCCGCTCGATGCCACTGGTGTCCCTGGCTATGCAGTTCACCGTCTCTGTTTGGGAAGAAACTCACCGGAACGCTCGGCGGCCTGCCGATCTGCCCCCTGCCCCCCACCGGACGCTTGGCACCACCGGACGAGCCGACGTGCAGCATGGAGGCGATGGCGTGATTGATCTCGCCGTGGGTGCCGTCACGCGACGGATTAGGGACAAAACCGGAATGGCATTTCGCAGCATATCTCAGCTGCATGAGGCATGTTAAAGCCATGATTTCCTACACTGACTATCTGACCCTCCTCCCTAAAGCAGAGCTTCATTGTCATTTCACCTCGACTATGTCGGTGTCTTTGCTCCTCAAGCTCGCAAAGAAATACGGCGCTCAACTCACTACGGACGATCCTGACAGGTTATTTGACTTTAGAAATCTAAATGACTTTCTCGTGGCTTTCCGTACAGCACACGACGTCCTGCGTGAGCCCGATGATTTCGCTCAAGTGGCTTATGAAGGCGTTCGATCTGCGGTCGAGGCGGGGAGTCTTCGATATCGCGAATACTATATTAATCCTCAATACTTTTCGCAGCGCGGCTTAAGCTATCGGCGTTTGATGGATCCTATCATCGATGGTTTGAGAGGCGCTGAACGAGATTTCGGCGTGGGGTTCCGCCTCGTCGCAGCCATCTCGCGGCACGAGTCGGCCGCCTCGGCCCTCGATCTGGTCCGACAGGTCGTCGATAACCCGTACGATGAAGTCGTCGGGATCGGCATGGACGATCTCACGCCGGAGGGCACCGAAGACCCCAGGCGCTTCGCGGAGGCCTACGTCACCGCTCGCAAAGCGGGTTTGCGACTTTGCGCCCATGTCGGGGAGACGGACGCGGCGAAGGCGGACGACGTGCGGTTCGCCATGAACGACCTCGGGTGCGACCGCATAGATCACGGCTACCTCATCATGGACGACCGCGACCTCGTGGAGATGGCGCGCGACAGGCAGGTGCCGTTCGCCGCGACGCCGGTGTCGACGGTCATCTGCTCCGACTGGAAACTCGACCCATCACACCGTATCGCCCGGATGATCGCCGCGGGGCTTAACGTCACGATATCGACCGACGACGCGGTGTTTTTCAAGACGGACATCGGGCGCGAGTACGCCCACGCCCTGGTCGCCTTCGGGGTTCAGCCCACTGGGGCCAAGCGGATCGCGCTCGCGGGCATCGAGGCGGCATTCTGCGATGAGGGCACCAAGAGGCGTATGCTGGCGCAATTCAAGGCGGCCTTCGCGACGCTGGACCGGCTGCTGAGCACACCGATCGACGTGATGGGCGGCCATGACGAGCCCGTGCTTTTACCCTAACGGGGCGAAGCGGGCGGGGGACGGTCCACCGCGCCAAGCTCCTTTCCATGACGGAACAGGAGCGGGACGTCCGCGTCGTGCCCCCCGGCCCGCAGCTCGATGCGCGAGAGTTCGAACGCGTCCTCGACGCCCAGCCCTCCCGCAAGCGCGGCGTAGAAGCATCGGCTGAAGCAGAGCGCTGCGTCATCGTGCACCCTGTCCGACATCAGGACGGTGTAGGGGATTGCTTCGCCGAGGTCGTCGGCCGCGCTCGCGGAGTAGCAGGCGTTCAGGACCACACAATCGGGCAGCCCGGTCAACTCCAGCACGCGCATCAGGTCGCCGGCGCGAAGCGTGACAGGGGCGGCACTCCCCTCCAACTCGAGCGTTCCGACCGCACTCCCGTGGCCGGAGAAATGGAAGTAACGCGGCCGGTGCGCGAGCATCAGGCGTCGAATGTCGCCGATCCGAGCCGCAGGTGCCTGAACGAGATCGAGCCGGCATCTGTCGCCCGCCGCGTCGAGAGCCTCGCGAAGTGCCCGCTGCTCGCGGGCCGTGCCGAGCCTTCCGAATGGACGCGGCGACGGATCGGCGAACGCGTAGAGCAGGTTCTGCCGTCCGGCCGCGAGGAGCGCCCGGTTCGGCTTGGCCGCCGCGGGACTGGAGCCGGACGACAAGACCCGTTCGGCGCGGCTGCGGAACTGCGCGATCAACCTGTTGTCGTAGACGGTCTCGAGGCGCACCAGGTTCTTCACGAAGCCCTGTTCCGGGGACACGCCGAGACCGCGAAGCGTCTTGCGCAAGAGCTGAGCGGTCTGGTTGTGGTTCAGCCTAGCTGAGGCCTCGTTGGCCTCCACGATGCGCAGAGCTCTCCAGTAATCCGAGGCGTCATGGCCCGCGTCGACCGCGCTCCGCACGACGAGATCGTCGACCCTGCGAATGAGATCCAACTCGTCGAGCGCAAGGAGGCGCAGCAAGGTCTGTTCCTCGCGCAACCTCCGGACGTCGATCCCGCACGCTGACAGCACCTCGTTGAAGATGCCGAGCTGTCCCACGCTCCGGATCGACATCAATCCGGCTCCCGCGGACAGCGTTGGCGACGTCTCTATTGCCCCAAGCGTGGTGGACATCGTCTCAGAGTAGAGGTCGGCCAGTTTCCTCCTGAGGGGGACCGCGAGGCGGCCGAGTATCGGGTGATCAACGATCGTGGCTTCGATCGCCGACCAGACGAAGTCGTACTGACGGGACTCGGCGATCTCGATGCAGACCTGCGCGGCGGTGGATGCCATGGGCCCGTAGGCCGCGGCGAGCATCCAGCCGATCGAGCCGGGTTCCGGGGAGAGGCACGAGTTCTGCCAGGAAGCGACGACGGCCGAACTGACGTCCACGTCGGCCCTCTCGCCGACGAGGCCGATTCCGTCCAACTCCCCGCCCCTCGCCAGCACAGCGTCCCGGTCGGCGTAGGGACTAAACGTTTTGGGGCTCTTGGCGATCTTGCCGAGCCCGTGATCCTTAAAGCTCGGGTAGGCGGTGTTCAGGAAGAACAGCGCGTGACCCGCCTGCGATCGCCAGACGGCAGGGAACATCTCCACGAGTCGCCTGGTCGGGGCGGATTCGAAGTAGTAGGAGCCGGCGAGCAGCACGCGCCGGCTCCGCAGGACAGACACGACGAAGGCATCCGCCACGTCGTCCGGTGTCAAGCCGTATGCGGCCTGCGTCGGCTGGTTGCCCGCGGTGAAGAACAGCGGCCGATAGGCGTCGGAGCCGAGCCTCACGCGCATGGATCGCCCTTCGGCCGCTCCTCTCGCAGCCCCCTTCCCGGCGTTCGTCGTTAGGTCCCGAGATGGGTCTCTCGATCGAGCAGTTCCCGGAGCGCATCGGTCACGCTGGCCGGATCCATGTCCGTGGTATCGAGCACCTCGAGTCGGACGTCCGACGGAAAATCACGGACGACGTGCGCGTAGGACTTGTCTAGCCGATCGATGAAGTCCGCGGGGCTCGCGACGAGCTCGTGGGGGCGGCCCCTCTGCTCCACCCGGAGCCGCGCAACAGCAGCCTCGCACCTGAACCGCACGGCGACGCGCGGCCAAGCGGAGAGCGACCGCAGCGTCAGGAACAGCGCGAAGAACGACTGGTATAGATCGTCCGGCATCCCGCCGTCCGCGTGGACGGTGCGCGCATAAGCCCAGATCGAATGGATGCCTTGATCGCAAACTGTCGTGCCGCTCGCGTTCTGGTTCTGCAGGTACCGGACGACGAGAGCCTCGACCTCGAACGGGAAGTAGAACGCCTGATCCGCTTTCTTGAAGAGCTCGTCTGTGTACCGTCCAAACCGGGGGATGCTTATCAGCCCCTCGTCATATCTCCGGACCCAGCGCGCGTCCGCCTCCGCCAGCCGACGCAAGGCCGTCGTCTTACCGGAGGAAGTCGGCCCGAGCACCAGCGCGTGGGGGCCCATCCGGGGCCGCGACGCTATGCGTCCGGCGTACTCCTCCGCCACTTCCATCTCGATGTCGTATGTCGTGGCCACTCTTGATCTCTGGCTCCGGCAGTGTGCTCGACTGGCCTCCGCGGGAGCTCTCCCAGCGAAGCAGGGTATGAACCGTGTTATAAAAGAATGGTACGACCCGCCGCTTCAAGATGCGGTGCTTATAAACCCACTCGGCCCTGCGGAGTTCGTCTGCCTTTAGCACGAGCGGCGGCCGATGGTGAAGCCGCCACGCGAAAGCCGTGTACGCGAACGTCTCGACCTGTCGGTCGATAAGAAAATCGCCCAAGTGCGCCAACTGCTCTGGCTCGGCGCGCAGCCCAAGCTCCTCGTGGAGCTCCCGGACCATACAGTCCGTGGGCGTCTCGCCCGCCTCCACCTTTCCTGTCGGAATACCCCAGTGCATGCCGAAGGTCTTGTGACGCTGCCTCTGGACGACCAAGACTTCGTCGTGCAGCAAGCAGAAACAGCCTGCCGCGCTGAACGACACTTCATCATCACAGCGCTTGATCGAGATCATGGGCTAGCCTACTACGAGCGCAGGCTGAAGACCTCTCGGCGGGGATCCGACATCCGCACGATTCACAAGAATTTGCCTCGGCACGACTGCCCCTAGGCCGGCGGCGCGATCGCCAGACCCAAGCCACAATCTTCGGGATCGAAGTCCTCGATGCCGTCCGTGACGCAAGCCGCGGCGAGGCGCTGGGACACGCTCTCCGCGTTCGGCCTGATCTTCGACCGCGCGGTCGCTTCCCACCAGAGGGCTGCGAGCCCGGCGACGTGCGGGGTCGCCATACTCGTTCCAGACATCGAAGCGAGTCCACCTCCGACATCCGCGGACACGACGTCTTGGCCGGGCGCGGCGACGCGAGCCCCGCGGTTCGAGAACTCGGCGACACGGAACCCGCCGTAGGACTGACGCAGCGCCGAGACGGAGATCACGCGGTCCGCGGCCGACGGGAGGGAGGCGGAGATGCGCCAACGCGGATCTTGGTCCCTGCGGCTCTCGTTGCCCGCGGCCGCCACCACGATCGGCGCCGAACCCAGGCCGATGCGCGCGGCGATCACCGCCATCATTGCGTCGAACGCCCTCAGGTTCCGACCGTACAGGTCCAAGGCCTCCGAGGTCGCCAGCTCCGCCGGCCACCCGCTGGACTGGAGGGATGCGACAAGGCCCGGAAAATCCAGGCCGAGCGACATCGATACGACGTCCGCCCCCTCGTCAACCGCCCACTGGACCCCCTGCAGCGCGCCGAGCGTAGTGGCGCCCCCGCCGTCCGCGACCACCTTGCCGATCAGCGCCCTTCGTACCCCCGGGGCAACCCCGATCCTGACGCCGTCGACCGGCCTTCCGAAAGCCGTTCCCGCGCAGTGGGTGCCATGGCCGTCCCTGTCCCCGTTGCCCGACCCGGAGAAGTCTCGCTCTACGATCTCGATCCCCTCGAACGCCGCATGGTTCCGATCGATGCCCGTATCGAGGATCGCCACCGTCACCCCACAACCGTCGAGGGAGCACGCCCCGGCCCGGACCGCCGCGATACCCCAGGGCTCGCGCGCCGGACCTCTCCCGAGAGCGTCACCCCTCCGCAGGGGCCGGATCAGTTGGATCGGCATGACGGGGGCGACGACCACAACGCGCGGGTCGGCGTCGGCGTCGGCCACATCCTTCGCACTCAGCTCGGCCTCTCTGACCCGCGTCTCCGCGGGCGCGTGGCTGCCCCCGACCTGCGGGGCGCGCTCACCGTTTCCAGCCCGGAATACGCCCGCGCTCTCTATGATGACGTATTTCCGCATCGATCCTACTCTTGACCAGAACCGCGCCGCTATCGGCAGGGCCGGCATCGGCGCTAGGGGCGGGGTCCGCCCCGTCGGCCGGGGCAGCACGACGATCCCTCGCTAGTCCTCCGAGCGGGTCTCGTAAAGTTCCGGATCTTGCGCGGCTCGCCCGTGAGGACCGGTTCGGAGGCGCGCAAGAGCCGCCCCACCAGACCGCCGTGTAACGCGATCACAGTACCGGGGCTCCGCATCCACGCCCGCAAGGTCGTCGCCTACTGCTACGGGCGCGTGTTCCCGGCCGGCGACGCGGCGCACGTCCACAGCCCGGTCTGGGGCCAGAGTATGCCGCGTCCGCCATCGGGAAACGTCGAGGCCGCCCAGAACGGCCGAGTTGGGCGCAATCCGGACCATCACAGATCGGGCTTTGGTTATCCGGTCGTAGCAAACTCTTCCGCTCGGTGCTGGATGCCGTCGATCAAGTCCACTTTCACGCAAAGCTGAGCCCTGAGCGCCTCGGCACCGAAAGTGTGCAAGTCGTCATTGAAATCAGCACTCACCGGGACAAGCGGCGAGACCGCGACACCGGTCGCCAAGGCCCGTTCCTCCAGGCGGCGGCTTGCTTGCAGACCGGCGGCATCACGATCACGCGCGATTAACAGATGCTGCAAGTTGACCGGCAACACGAGCGCCGCGAGGTGGTTGGCCGAAAGCGCGGCGACGCACGGCAGGCCCGGCAGGACGCTGCGCAGCGACAGCATCGTCTCAATGCCTTCCCCGACGGCCAGAATGGTATCCGCATCGCCGAATCGCACGCCATACCCGAGCAATTTGCCCATCGCTCGCCGCGGCTCGGCCAGCGGCGCCTTGGCGCTGCCGTCGCGGGCGAGCCAGGTCCGCTGCAGGCCTGTGATGCATCCGGCAGTGTCGGTCACCGCCGCAAGCAGCGCCGGCCAGCGCTCGGGCGGCGCGTCCTCGCTGAGTCGATGCCAGCAGGCGGGATGAAAACGTAGGGTTTCGGGCGTCGGTTGGACGGTAATTCCGCGGGCGCGCAGATACGTCTCGGCCAGCGTGCCGGCGACCGGTCCCGCGGCGGCGAACAGGCGGCGTACCGCCTCGATCGAACCGCGTGGTGCCGCTTCGCGCGGCGGTCGTCGGACGGAAGCAGCCGTCACGCCGCCTAGGAAGTGCCGGGCCTCGGCGATGGCATCGCGCAGCGTGGCGCACGCGCAGGCGAGGCCGATCAGGTCGAGCAGATCGCCATGCTGCCCGGTGGCGGCATCGGTCCAGTGTCCTGCCGCGCCCGGCCCGGTCTCGGGGCCGGTTAGCCGGACGTAGAGGCTGCGGCCAGGATGGTTGGCGACGTCGCCGACCTGCCAGTAATGGCCGGCGCGGCGTCCGTTGGAGAGGTAGTGACGGCAGACGGACTCGGCGTCACGCGCGAGACGGCCTGCCAGCGCGGCGGCGGGGCGGGATACGGTGTCCATGTCCTCAGCCCTCGACGCGATAGCTTCGCTTCGCCAGGCTGCCGATGCGGTAGAGGGTGCCACCGGGAGCCTGGAAGCGGATCCGGCGCGGATGCCGCGGATGGATCACTTCCGTCAGCCGGTCATGACAGGCACCGTCCGAAAAGGTGATCGGCGCGTCGAAGACGATGGTCTGGCCGCCTTGCAGTCTCGGCTGCCCGGCGCGGCAGGCGGCAAAAGCCCGGCATCGCTCCCGCCATGCGAGAGCGTAGGGCCGATCAGTCGGGGTCAGCAGGTCGAGGATGGACGCCGGGCACGCGGCCTCGGATGGCCCCATGCTCTCGTCCATGTCCTTGTAGCCGAAGATGTAGCCTTCGCGGTCGCGCGGGTTGTAGCGGACGAGACAGACGGCGGCGATGACGTAGCACTCACCGGTCGAGCGAACGATCTCGACCGCCGCATAGTAGGTGCGCATCGCGACGAGGGCAGAGCGCACGACGCGGACGCGCTGGTCGGGACGCTCGTAGGTGAACTGGTCGTCGAGATACTGACGGGGGCCGGCGAAGCCACCCAGGGATTGTTTGTAAAGCCAGCCCATGGCGGGTCTCCTTGAACGGCGAACGGCCCACCGGAGGGACCGGCGGGCCGCGTGGAAGGGAAGCAGTGCGGTTTGGTGCAAGATCAGGCGGCCGCGTCCGGGCCGGCCCGCGCGGCGAAGGGATCGACCTCGCGGTGGATGGGCTGCGCCCGACCCATCCACGGCAACGGTCGGATCGCCCGTGCCCAGTCGGCGAAGCTCGGGATGAAACCGAGATCCTCGCGCACATGCTGTTCGCCGATCAGGCGCACCGGCACGACGCGCCCGGTCGACAGCGTCAGGGTCGCGCCGAACACCGTCTCCAGCATGAAGATGCCTTCCGCATGGTGGCGCAGCGCCCGGTGGCGGAAGTCGGCGAGGATCGCCTTCGAGGCGTCGAACCACTGGTGCAGCGGCAGGTATTCCTCCGGCGTGCCGCCCCATTGCCGAACCGACGCGAGGGCGTGATGGTAGGGATGTCCCATGGCCGCCGCCTCAATACGTCTGTTCGGTGAGGAAGGTGTCCGTGAACCGCGCGTTCATGGCGAGCTGGATCGAGCGGTCGGCGACGTCGAAGGTGCCGAAGGCGCCGTCGTTGATCTCCCAGCCATCATGTTCCTGCTCGAGGAGATCGTAGGCCAGCGTCTCGACGGCCTCGGCCAGCGGACAGGTTCGATCCGTTAGCCCGGTCGCGTCCGGCCCCGGTTCACGGAACGCGATCGCCGCGTCCGGGAGCGCGACCACCCGCTCGTCCGCATAGGCGGCGAGGGATTCGATCTGGCCGGCGTCGCCGGCGCCGTCGAATTCGACCACCACCGCGGTTATTCCGGCCTTCGCCAGCACGTCGAACAGCACGGCCTTGTTCGCCGGCTGGGCCGCCGCAGCGAGGTCGGCCAAGGTTTGTCGAGCCGTGAAATACTCAGTCAGCCGCACCTTCGCGTCACGGGTATTCGGCAATGTATCGGACATGTAGATTCTCCTCAAAGATGAAAAAAGGAAAAGCGGGCAGCCGAAGCCGCCCGGGACTATTCGGCCTGACCGAAGCCTTACTCGGCCGCGATGGCGAAGCGGTGGTCCCCGCCGGGATGCGCCGCGTCAGGCTTGATCGCCGCGGCTTCGTCGTCGGCAGTCAGAGACGCCGGCAGCGGCTCGGCCGACGCGGCAATGTCCTGAACCGGGTCGACCGCGGGTCCTGGCACCCGCAGCGGCTCCGGCAGCCAGCCGGTCCCTGCCAGCAGCCGTTCGGCCTCGCGCGCCATGTCGCTCTTCTTCAAGTGGTCGACTAGCTGCGCGGCCGCCTCGCCCTTCCCCGCGCGCACGGCATCCAGGATGTGCGCCTTGGTCACCCGGCCGAGATAGTTGTCGACGGTCGGCGCCCAGCCGGCCGCGACGAGGTCGAGATTGAGCGCGGCGGAGAGCCGGTCGGCATCGGCCTGGGCCCGCGTCCGGCGATTGCCCGGTTCCTGCACCGCGTTGAGGGTGAGCGCGGCGCAGTGCGCGAACAGCGCCATGCGACTGTCGGCATCGAGGTCTCCGAGGAACGCCCACAGCGCCGCCGCCTCCTGCGGCAGCTGCCGCGCCCAACTCGCGTGCCGACGCTCGATGGCCTTGGCCGGGGCGGTGGCGGCGAGATCCGTCGCCTGCACCGGGAAACCGCGGCTGGTCGCGTGAATGTCGAGGCAACTGTCGTCGCCCCGGTGCCGGAACAGGGTCAGGCAAAGGCGATGCAACACCGCGCGGAAGGCGATGTCCGGCGCGTCGGCGAGCGCATCGCGCAAGGCGAGCGTGCGGTAGGCGGTCAGTTCAGTGACGAGGCGGTCCGGCAGGGGGTGACGCGCATCGTCTTTCTCACTCGCCGCCGTACCGGCGCCGCGCCGCAGGCTGGCACCGGCTCCTGCCGAACCATCGTCCGCCCCGTCCTCACCCTCCGGATTTGCACCGATGGTGTCCGACGTCCCATCTCCGGGCCGGACATAGCCACGGTCGACCCGAAGGCTACCATCATGGTCGATGCTGACGAAGGCGCCGGCCAAAGCGACGTCGTCGGGGCCGTAGACCAGCGGATGCGCGTCGAACGCTGCGATCGCGGAATCCAGTTCGTCGAGGCGGTCGGCGACGTCCTCGGGCTGGTCATCCGCCCCGTCATATTGAGCGAAGAGGGCATCGTATTCGTTTTGCAGCGCATCGAGCGACGCCTGCTCGGCCTCGGTCAACGGACGGACCGTGCCGAAGACGCGGGAGAAGTCCGCGGTTTGGCCGTAGGGGAAGTCGAGCCCGACCGTGACCCAGGCCCAGCCCTCCGCGCGGATCGCGTCGGCTTCGGCCTCCAGCTTCGCCAACGCCAGCTTGTCGAGCAGCGCCACGTCCTGCAGCCAGCCGCCGCGATCCTGCTGGAACAGGTCGCGCAGCACGGCGCCGCCCGCCGCCGCGTAGGCGTCGAGCCCGACGAAGACCGCCCGCCGATCGCCGGCGGCGGCGCTGTCCTCGGTCAGCAGCCGGCGGATCGTGTAGGGCTCGCGGTTCCAGCTCCGCTGCAGGGCGTCCCAGACCTGCTCTTGCCGCGCGTGGTCGTCGCTGACGCAGAAAGCCATCAGTTGCTCGAGACTGAGCTTGTCCGCGGCGTAGAGGTCGAGGAGCTTCGGGCTGGCGGCGGCCAGCTTCAGGCGTTGCCGCACGACCTGCGGGGTGACGAAGAAGCGAGCGGCGATCTCTTCTTCGCCGAGGCCCTTCGCCCGCAGGTCGGTGAAGGCGCGGTACTGGTCGAGCGGATGCAGGGCGACGCGCTGGACGTTCTCGGCGAGGCTGTCCTCCTCGGCCAGCCCGGAGTCACGCACGATGCAGGGGATCGGCGCATCTTTGGCCAGCCGCTTCTGCTGCACGAGGAGTAGCAACGCGCGATAGCGGCGCCCGCCCGCCGGGATCTCGTAGCGGCCGGTCTCGGCGCCGGCCGAGTCGAGGATGGGCCGAACGCTGAGGCCCTGCAGCAGGGTGCGCCGGGCGATGTCCTCGGCGAGGTCCTCGATCGACAGGCCGGCCTTGAGACGGCGGACGTTGGCCTGGGCGAGAACGAGCCTATCAAGGGGGATGTCACGCGAGGCCGAGAGGATGATCTTGGCGGGAGCGGGTTTGCGGGGCTTGGTCATGCGGGGTCTCCTGACGGGCCGGCCGAAAGCCACTCTCCCAGCCCTCAGCCCGTCACTCCCCCCTCAGCCCTCCTCTTCCTCTCGCACCGCAGCCGGATCCGTCCGGAACGCCAGCAGGTAATCGGCGGCCTTCGAGGCGGCGCTGGCGGCCCGGATGGTCGCCCGGTTGTCCTCGCGCAACACGGCGAGCCAGTGGCCGAGATAGTCGGCGTGCCGCACGGTCGGCACGATGCCGAGCGCGGCGCACACGAACGCGCTTGCCATCTCGGCGACGAGCTCCTCACGGGCGTATGAATCCGTGCCCATGCGCCCAGCGAAGTCACGCGCCAGTCGCGTCGCATGCCCGGTCCAGTGGCCGAGTTCGTGGAAGACCGTGCGATGCCAGTCGATGGGTGCGAAAAAGGCCTCCGGCGGCGGCACCTGCACGTGATCGGCTGCCGGGCTGTAGAAGGCGCGGTCGCCGCCGATGCGCAGCAAGGCGCCGGTCGCCGCGATCAGCGCCGCGGCCTGTGGCAGGATCAGGTCGTCGCGCACCGGCGGCGCGGCGGCGGTCACCTCGAGCGGCAGCCCGTCGCACTGGGCCGCGTTGAACACGGTGAAGCGCTTCAGGAACGGGATGACGCCCGGCGCGTCGCCGTCGCGCGCCGCCCGCTGCCGTTCGGCATCCGGCGTGAACCGGTCGGCATAGATGATGGTGGTGCCGCGTTCGCCCTTGCGCACGTAGCCCCCGAGGCTGAGCGCCTGCCGGAAGGTCAGCCAAGCCTGCCCGGGAAAGCCGCCGGTGACGACGGCGCCCCAGAGGATCAGGATGTTGATGCCAGAATAGCCCCGCCCGGTCGCCGCGTTGCGCGGCATCCCGAGTGGGGCACCCCCGGTGTTGTTCCATGGTTGGACCCAGGGCACGCGGCCCTGCTCGAGCTGCGCGCAGATGGTGTTGGTGATCTCCTGATACAGGCTCGGCCGGTCAGACGTGGTGCGGCGGCGAGCGGAAAGGAGTGGCATGGCGGGGCTCCACGACGGATCGGCCCGGAGCCCTCCTCCCGACCCTCAACCCGTCGCTCGCACCGCCCCATCCCTCTGGCTCTCAGGGGATGACCCGCCTCACAAAAAGCTCCCGCCGCCATCGCCGACGGAAGATCGTCCTCAGGTGTCGCCCCGGTCGCGGGCGAACACGAGGATGCTGTTGGCCGGTAGCGTGATGCCCGCCGAGGTCGGCATGCCGTCCCAAGGCGGACCGTCGGCCGTGACGCCACCGAAATTGCCCTGCACGTTCGGGTTGACCCACTGGTCGTAGACGTCGCTGTTGAAGACCTCCTCCCAATGGCCGCCGCCGGGAAACCCGAGGCGATAGGCACGGTCATAGACCGTGTTCTCGCTGAGGCTCGCGACGACGATCACGTCGCGCCCCACTCCGGGTAGCCATCGATGCATCGCGAACGCCCGGTTGCCGTCGTGGACGTGGAACACGTTGAGGCCCTCGCCGCGGAGCGCCGGATGCCTGCGGCGGAGCCAGAGGAGCTCGCGCGTGAAGCGATGCTGATCGGCCATGTGCCGATCGGCGCCTTCCAGGCCCTGCCACCAGATCAGCAACTCGGGATGGCCCTGCCAGTCCGACCAGTATTTGTCTTCGAGAAACTCCTGGCCCATGAACAGCATCGGCACGCCCGGCGCCGTCAGAAGGAGGCCGGTGGCGACCTTCGCGCGGCTGCGCGCGTACCAGGACCGGGCGTCGGTCGGATCTGCGAGCGCAGCGATCCGGAGTTGCCGGTCGTCGCCGGTGTGGTCGAAGTCGAGCAGATCGTGATTCTCGATGTGCTGGAATACGGTCCAGCGTGACCCGTCCCGATAGGTCAGGTACAGCGCGTCGCGCAGGGGCTCGAGATCGACGCGGGCGAAGCGGCCGCCGGCAGCCTGACCGATGACGCCGCGCACGGCCTTGCGCAGCGTGTCGCTGTAGCCGAGGTCGAAGCCCATGCCCGACGGCGGCGCGGCGACGCCTTTCCAGCGGTCGCCCGGACTGTCCCAGTATTCCGCGATCTGGACCGCGGCGGGTTTCACGAAGCGCAGCGTGCTCGTGAGATCCTTGGCGAAGAACCAGCCGCCACTTCGCGCGATGACCGTCACCTGATCGTAGCGCAAACCATCGACGTGGTAATGCGTCAGCAGGTCCTTGCCGTTGTCGATCAGGAACTGCTTGACCGCACTTTCTCGAAAATCGAAAACCCGGCCGCCGGCGTGATCCTCGGCGGTGAAATAAAGGCTGTTGTCGTCGGTCGTGGTGGGCTGGCGATCGAAGAAGTGCAGGCACTGGTCGTCGAAGTTGCCGCCCGCGTGATTGTAGACGACGTCGGCGATGACGGCGATGCCGTAGAGGTGGCATAGGTCAATGAACGCCTTCAGCTGCGCCACTTGGCCGGTCAGCTGGTCCTTCGTGAGCGGCGCGTGGCCTGTCGCGGCGAGGAGCCCGTTGACGCGCGCCAGGTAGGGGTCGAGCGCCTCCGCGGGCACGGTATAGTCCCGCTCGGGCGAGAAAAGGTCGGTGCCATTGTAGCCGCGGCTGTTGGCCCCCTGATATTCCTGAAAGGGCAGCGGCATCACCGCGTTGATGCCGAGATCGGCGAAATACGCGATGCGGTCCACCACGTCGAGAAAGGTGCATACCCGACCGCGCCGGATGTCGTTGCCCGCAGCATCCTTCGCGTAGAACACGCCGATGTGGAATTGATAGATGCACAAATCGGAAAAGGCCGGCGGCTGAAACCCCCGGTCGTGCCACGGATACTCGTCCGGCGCGCAGACGATGCAGTTGCAGGTGGAGTCGCCTGTGCGCTCCAACTCGCGCGCGTAGGGGTCGCGCTTGAAGCCTTCGCCGCCCGTGCCCACGACGTAGAACCGGTAGTAGGCACCGGCGCGCACGTCCGGCACGAAGCCGCTCCAGACGCCGCCCGCATCTTTTACCAGAAGATCACTCGGGTGTTTTGGGAAGTCCGCGTTCGATGCGGCGGCGGGGTAATCCAACGCGATGTAGACGGCGGTCGCTTTGGGCGCCCAGGCGCGGAAGATCGCTCCGCCGACAACGAGATTGGCGCCCAGCGGCGTATCCGGTGCGATGTTCAGTTGTGAGGCCGTCATTCGCGCCCTCGAAGCTGTTTCAGACGTGCCGAGCGCAACTGTTATTCAGTGTGTCGCATCGCCAAGCCTCCGAGAACGATGATACATGATCTTCCGGCTTGGCAAGTGGTGGTCTGCCTCAGCGCCTCCCGCGCGACCGCTGTGAAGATGCAGCCCGGCGACGGCGCGGCTTCCGGCCGCGGAGTTGGCCGCAGCGCGGTTGGTCATACGGGCGGTCGGCCAGCCGCATCGGTCCAACGGACGTCGCATTCCCAAGCGGATCGAGCAGGCAGCTCCCGTTGTGGCTGAACCGGCGCGCGAGGTCGGTCGCGAGGACGGCATCGTAGATCAGGCTGGCGGCGCGCATCCCACCATGCTGCCGCAGCTGCCTACGGCCCATCCAACCGCTTCGTTCTTAGAAACAATGATTCGGGCGGACGCCTTCAGGCTGGTCGGGGTTTGCGCCCACAGCGGCCCCGCAGCTGCGGTGCGGCGCCCGTAGCTTCGAGGCGCCGCCGCCGCACCTTGCAGACGGCGACGATCCGCATGGCCGCGTGCTGCACGGGCTTCGGGACGCGGAGGCCGGCACGGTGCAGGGCGATGAACCGGTTTAGCCGGTGGCGCTCGGTAACACTCAGGCCGAGTTCGCGGGCCTGCAGGCAGAGGTCGACGCACACTACCAGTGCAATTGGGCGTCCCGAACCTACCGGCCGTCCGACGGCGCTTGCCCCGTGCGGTCAAGCCCCGCCCGACTCACGCGCCGGCTCCGGGGTCCGGCAGCGCGAACACCTTCTCCCGCACCGTCGTCACGAACGTTTGAGCCTGTTCGACCGCCCATGCGGCATCCGCGAGCGCTGGGGGCTCGGCCGTGTAGTCGGCCAGCAGGCGCACCTCGTGCGCGCGGTTGAACGCCCGGCCCAGCGCCGCATCGAGCCGCCCGGTCTGCACCAGGACGCGGCCGAACGCGCCGATCAGCCCGCGATGCGTCTTGACGCTGGCAGTATCGGCCGCATGGCCGCCGGCCAGCAAGGCCGCCTGCGCGGCATCGAACATGGCGTAGTAGGCCCGATTGCAGGCGCCTTCGGTCTTCTCCGCCTGCAAAAGCAGTTGCGCCTCTTCCACCGCCCGTTCCGCCTTGCGCAGGTACGTTGCGGCCGCGGGGCTCACAGCACCAAGCCATCCTGCCGGATGCTGGCGAGCAGAGCGGGATTGCTGAACCGCTCCGGCTGGCGCAGGTCGCCTTCCCAGAGCGGCAGGGCCTGCACGAGGATGCCGGTTTCCATCAGGACATCGAAGGCGACCTCGGCCATCTCGCCGGAAATCCGGCCGCGTGCGCCGCCGTCCCCGGCCAGCACGATAGCGAGATCGGCATCGCTCTCGGCATGATGCGTCCCGCGCGCGCGGCTGCCGAACAGCAGGATGTCGCGCACCGGATAGCGGCCCTCGATCTGCCGCCGGAAGGCCTGGACGGCCTTGACGGTCGCCGCATCCGGAAGCCGACGGCCCGCGATCGGCGCGGCCGTGTCCACCCGTCGAGGCGGCATGCCCGGGCGGGCGTCAGACATCTCTTTTAGGCGATTATGTAGCTTGCAAACCTGCCCCTGGTTAGGTACAACCTAAGGGCAGGAGCAAGCGATGTCCGTTCTCAGCCAGCCCCAGTTTCATTGCGAGGAAGCTGCCTATAGCTGGCTTGAGGCGACCCTCTGGCCGCAGGGGCCGGTTTGCGCTCACTGCGGCTCCATGGGGCGCATCAGCAAGATCAAGGCGAACCCCGAGAAGCGCATCCGCATCGGCCTGCACAAGTGCGGTGACTGCAAGAAGCAGTTCACCGTCAAGGTCGGCACCGTTTTCGAGCACGCTCGCCTGCCGCTCTACAAGATGCTTCAGGCTGTCCACCTGATGTGCTCCTCCAAGAAGGGCATCAGCAGCCACCAGCTTCATCGCGTGCTTGAGGTCCAGTACAAGACGGCTTGGTTTCTCTCCCACCGCATCCGCGAGGCGATGCGCGATGGCGCGCTAGCGCCCTTCGGTGGCGCAGGCGGCATCGTGGAGGTCGATGAGACCTTCATCGGCAACGACCGCACCGTGAAGCCGAAGGGCGAGAAGAAGGGTCGCGGCCACCACCACAAGCACAAGGTGCTCAGCCTCGTGGATCGCACCACCGGTCAGAAGCGCTCCATGGTCGTGGACAATCTCAGCGCCAAGACCCTCGTGCCCATCCTCAAGGAGAACATCGCCAAGGAAGCCCGCGTGATGACCGACGAGGCCAGCCAGTACCGCAAGCTCGGCGCCGAGTTCATCGGCGGCCACGGCTTCACCCGGCATGGCCAGGGCGAGTACGTCGACCTCGTGGACCGCACGATCCATACGAACACGATCGAAGGCGCCTTCTCCGTCTTTAAGCGCGGCATGAAGGGCGTCTATCAGCACTGCGGCAAGCAGCACCTGCACCGCTATCTTGCCGAATTCGATTTCCGGCACAATCACCGTGTCAAGCTTGGCGTAAACGATGTGGAAAGAACTGACGCAGCGCTAAAAGGCGTTTCTGGCAAACGACTTAAGTACCGGCCAGCTTGTTAATAAGCCTTGATTTTCTGGCGCGGATCCCTACATTCAGCAGCAGTCGGGAGCGTGGCATCTAGCGCGTTGGGGAGGCTTTGGCCTCCCCACCCGACGGCTCTCGAAATGTACCCTTCGGCATTTTTACGAGGCCGTAGCCAACAATTTCGCCGGTTGGAGAGGCCCGGAAAGCGGGCCTTAGCATCTTGGCAAAGCGAAGATCACTGTGCTCATAAGCACGGTTAATAGCTCCAGCGACCATGTCGGCTAGCTGTAGACCTATGGAAGCCTCGCTTGGCGAAAAGAATATGGTTTCTACTATATTCGGGTAATTAGAAGTAAATTCGTCTTTGCCGTCCATAAGTCTGTGATGTCGGGCTCTCAATTTCTTATCGTCGTTGGCCATACGGTGATCTGATATAATCATACCATATTGAGATTGACCAATAACCCTCGACGCGTCCTGGAGATAATACTGAAATCTTTCAGTGACCCCTTTGTACGTTAGGTGATAGATATCATCTTGATCTGATATAGAAGGACGAGCGTAAGCTGCTTCTACTGAAGTTACACATGAGATAATTTTAATTGCTTTTCTAGAAACTATTAGAGCAATTATTTTGTCTCTAAGCTCGTTTCGATCATCCTCTGACAATTTAGAAAGCTCATTTCCTTTTTCAATATTGTGCCTCCCCCAAAATTTCCACTTTAATTCACCTCTTACGTCATATTCTTTCTTCAATGCACGATAGCTCTTGGCGACGGCATGCCAAGCGCCTTCCGGAACAACGACGCTGCCTATCACTAGATAACGGCCGGCTGCTTTCTCAGGCTTAGGAGGTGTGCCAGACTCATCCATGAAAAGCAGATACATTCGAGGCGCCTATGTCGAAAAATCCGTCTGACGAAGATATCACGCAGTCCGAGCGCTTCATCAAAGCCGCTCGGGAGCTTGAGTGCGACGATGACGCCGAACGGTTCAAGGAGCGGGTGAGGAAGCTGGCCAAGCCGGGAAGTGAAGTTCCTATAAAATCGCCGGTTAAAGATCGCCCCTGATCCATTGGCGCCGGCTTTCCGTTGGGCCGGACATCCAAGTAAAGGTTGTGAGCGCGCTAGTGCGGCGCCATGTGTATAAACCGAAAACGCTTACATCATATTCAGCCTGCATTTGGATTTTGGCGCTTATCATTGACTTATCGACCTTGATAAAGTTCTTATTGCAATAGATATTGGCCGTTCCACCCGGATGCAAATATGCTTTTCGACCGGTAATTGTACTAGAGTTAGTGATTGAGCTATTTCCTTCGTATCTGACATCAACCAATCGGCATCCCCAATCTACATTTTTGATTGGGAGAATATGACTGCTGTTTGTCAAACTGAAGGGGTAGAAAAATGGATCGGCCGGGTCTGAAATTGGAGCCGTTATTACTGCATCGGTTTCATAGTATCTATCGTATATAAGATACCCGACCGACAATAGCGTGAATCCTCGGAATACCCAGGCGAGCACGGGCTCACGTTTCCCAAAAAGCCATAAGGGTAGGCCGACGACAACGAGCCTGATACACCGCTTAACAAAATCCAGACCTCTCAGGAGTACGCCCCATGAGCGAGATCGCTTGGGCGGGTTTGATGGTGGTCCTGGGGCTTGTGCTTGCGCTGGCAGTTGTCGGTTCGCGGATGGCCGACCCTGATTCGATTTTCGACCGTCGGCCATCTCAGTCCATTCCTCGTTAGGATGAACCTTAGGTTACCGGCAGACGGCCGGTTTGCAAGCTACATAATCACCCTCTTTTACGGCATCGACCATCGGTGAACCTCACAGACCAGTCTACCACAGGCAGCCGGGGGGCCGGAAAGGAGAAAACCGGCCTCCGACAGGGACAGGATTTGAGGAGCCCGCCCGGTGCTGGGTGATAAAAGGGTCCAGCCGGTGGCGCTCGATGACTTTGAGGCCGCGTTCGCGCGCCTGCAGGCAGAGGCCGACGCATTGCTGATATAGTGAGCTGTCATCGATAGACCGGGCGGAAGCTATTTCACGGCTTCTCGGCGGTGGGCGTGGCCCGTTCCAGCCAGCCGGGATCGATTATATCCCTGCTCAGGACATGGCATTCGGCTGCCTTCAGCTCCCCGCTGGCCACCAGCTCGTCGAAGGATTTGGTGTTCTTCATCGGGATGCCGAGGCGCTGTAGAGATGCGCGCACCAGTTCATCAATAAGGCGTGCTTCTTTTAGATAATCGGCTTCCTTGTCTATCAATAGGCATCTTCCTTTCCGCTCTGTGGAAAAGATTATGCGCGATATTTAATAAATATCCGTAAACACAGTCCATTATTGGACCGCGTTTTGTTTTGCGTTGTGACAGATCATCGTTTTAATAATTTCACAACCCATGCCTGTTAGCTTGAACGCATATTTTTGCAGGCATTTTCAGTCGATATGGCGCGGTTAGACGATTTTCAGGGCGATCAACGCAAGCGGATCACCGACAACTACGAAACCTTCCTGCACAGCCTCGCGCTGCTGCGCGGCGACCGGCTGAATGCCGACCAGGTGAGCCGCATCGTGGGCGAAGCCGTGGCGGGAGCCAGTCCCGACGAGCTGCGCAGTTCGGTCCCGCCCGCCAGCGCCATCGGGCGCTTGCAGCAGCTTCTCGCGCAGACCGTGGAGTCCGGACGGCCGCGCAATATGTATGGGGCCGACGCGGCCCGTGCCGCACAGGCCGCAGGCGGTGACGGCAATCGCGGCGGTGTGGGCTTCGGCAACATCGACGCCATCCGTGGCAGCTCGGCCCGCTACCGCGACCTGCCCGCTGGCGACAGCATGAAGGGCACCGGTACGTCCAGCAGCGGTGGGGCCGTGACGGCGGAATTCGCCCGCGGCTTCGCGGGCACCGGCATGGTGGGCGGTACGCTGCGTACCTTCGCCGAGGTCGGGCTCGACCGGAGCACCTTCGACGCCTTCCGCCGGGAGGGCTTCAGCCACACGCAGATCGCTGACAGCGCCCGCGACAGCAAGGTGCTGGGCTGGCATGGCCAGGAAGATCTGTCGATCGCGCAGCATGCCTCCAGCGACGCGCGCAAGGCGGCGGTGGCGACCGAGCAGGCGAAGACGCCCGCGCAGCGGGAAGAACGCCTGAAACGCGAACGTGCGCTGGAAGAGAAGAACGAGGCCCGCCCCGACAGCGACCCGCAGAAACAGCACAACCGGCGCTTCTTCGAGCGGCGGCACCACGATCATCAGCAGCATAGCTTCACGGCTGGTCTGGGATCGGCGGCCCGCGAACAGGGCTCGGCGATTACATCGCCGACGAACGAACGGGGAGCGGCCAACCGCGCGGCGCAGGATACACAAGCTAAGCAGTTCAAGAAGCAGGCCGCTGCATCCTTCGCTGCCAACAGCCAAGATGATTTCGGCATGGCGGCCGAGCCGGCCCCCAGCAAACCTGCGCCCGTGAAGACCGCTGCGGCGAAGCCAGCGACCGGACCGAAGCCCGCTGAGAGCCTGTTTGAGGTCCTCCGCCGGCCGCCCCCATCTGTCTCGTGTGCA